>JAQXLO010000029.1 GCA_029012165.1 Oscillospiraceae bacterium
TGAAATATATTAAATTCCGGCTTTTGGGGGAACTGCGTACACTCCAAAAAGCCGCAAAATACGCTTATTTGAATTTTTGAAGTATACTTAAGCTATTTACCCTAACTTCACTTTTTCATTTAAGCTTCAAAGAAGAACAAGCACTCCCTTTCCGACAGCGGTGTTGTCGGAGGGGAGTGCTTTTATGCGGGAGGGCGGGGGCTGTTCTGCTTTATGTGTGCGGTCAGGAGGCTTGCTGTGTGCTGCCGGTGCTCTCCTGTGCGGTGGGGAAGTCGAAGCCGTGCATGAAGCCGTTCAGCTCCGTGGAGCAGACATCGCCGCCGATAACCAGACCCTCGTAAATCAGCAGGCTGATCTGCACCACATCCTCCTGCGTTTCGTAGCCCGGATAGTTGCGCACGGCGTAGGTCCAGCGTTTGACACGCTTGCCGCTGTACAGGCTCAGATCCAAATTCTGATCCTTTTGGATCTCGTTGTATTTTTCGTACACCTCGTCGAACTCCGACGGGATGATGACCTCCGCCACCTCCAGCGGATCTTCCTTCACGTCCCAGCCGAACTGGGAGATAAAAGCCAGTCTCTCTGCGGCATCGCCCGCCTTCAGGCTGATGGCGCCGTCACTGGCGGCTGGCTTATTGCCGGAGGAAAACCAAAAGAATGCGCCGACGGCAGCGGCACACAGCAAGAAGAGGAGGAACCATTTCAGTTTTGCGGAACGGACTGTATACACAAACATAAAAAATACCGCCTTCCTTTCCGTACAGGATATGAAAGAGAGGCGGTAAAAAGAACGGGTTCAGAAAATTCTTTTCGGCAGCCACATCACGCCGCCGGAAACGATCTCCAGCACGGCGTAGTCGCCGTTGTGCAGACTGCCGGGGTTGCACAGATACAGTCCGTCCGCATAAGTTTGCACAGGGACATGCGTGTGACCATATAATGCAATGTCAGCGTGTTTGTCGAGCGCTTCCCGGCGCAGCAGTTCCATGCCGTACTTGACCATTTGGACGTGACCGTGGGTGCAGAGGATGGTTTTGCCGCCCTCCTGCGTGCACAGTGTGGCGGGCAGTTCCGAACAGAAATCGCAGTTGCCTTTCACCTGCAAAAGGGGGATGCCGTGGAGAAAGGCGGTGTCCCGTTCTCCGTCACCCAGATGGATGATCAAGGCACAGCCATTTTCCCGTTCCACGGCACGGCGCAGGGCACAGCTGTCCCCGTGGGAATCGGAAACGACTAAAATACGCATGCATATAACCTCCTGACAATGCATAAAAAATCAAAAGAGGGAAGGAGTGGATCCCCCATGAAAAAGGGTCAACCGACACCTGAGGAGCTGTTGCAGATACAGCGCCGGATGCAGCAAAGCGGCATGGACGAACAGAGTCGGCAGCAGGAGCTGCTGCGCTTCGCCGGGCAGAAGCTGGATGCAAACCAACAGCAGACATTGAAGCAGCTTTTGCAGGACAAGGACGCCATGCAAAAGCTCTTGCAAAGTGAGCAGGCGCAAAAGATGATGCAGAGACTGAAAAACAGACCATAACACCGAGTACAGCGAGGGACGGCAATGGAATATTCGATGGACAACATAGCCGATCTGCTCGGTAGTTTAAGCGATGCGGATCTGGATGCGCTCAAGCAAACGGCGGAAAATCTGTTCGGGGGAGGGGGCGGCGCAAAGAAGCCGCCGAAGCCGGATCTCGGTGCAATCAGTCCGGAGATGATCGGGAAGATCGGCCGGATCATGCAGGCCATGCAGGGCGCACAGGACGGACGCTCGGAGCTGATTGCCGCACTGAAGCCGTACCTGAGTGCGCCCCGACAGAAGCGGGCGGACGAGGCGATGCAGATGCTGCGGATGCTGGATATACTGCCGCTTTTGCAGAGCGGATTATTTTGATGGGAGGGATGCGGCGTGGCGCAGCCGAGACCGATGCGTGAGGAATACACACGGGCAGCGGATTTCATGGAGCACTACCGAAAGGAAGCCCAGCGCATGAAACAGCCGCCGCAGGCAAAGGCGAAACCGTCTCCCGTTCCGTCGAACGACGCCGCAGTGATTTTGCCGATCCTGCTGCTTTTGATGACAGAGGGCGCAGATAAGTTTCTGTTGTTTGCCCTGCTGTATATTTTGATGTGAGCACAGCCGTCGGACTTCCGGCGGCTTTTTCAGTATAGCACAGATCACATTTTTCGGCAAGGAAAAAGAATGGATTCTTTGAATTGACAAAAAATGTGTGGGGTGTATAATAGGGTGGTGATTTTGAAAAAAACGGAGTGAGGATTCCTTGAGCAGCCTGCGCAGACGCAGTGGTGTGGACATCGTATCGGGACCGCTGATGAAAAACATTTTTCTCTTTGCCGTACCGATCATTTTATCGGGCGTTTTGCAGATGCTCTTTAATGCGGCGGATACGGCGGTGGTGGGGCGTTTCGGCAGTCCGACGGCGCTGGCGTCCGTGGGCTCGACCGGTTCGCTGACGCATTTGATCATCAACGCTTTTCTCGGAATGTCTGTCGGTGCAGGCGTCGCCGTGGCACAGGGAATCGGCGCCGAGCGCACGCAGGAAGTGCGGGAAACGGTGCGCACCTCGGTCACGCTGAGCCTGATCTGCGGGGTGATCGTTGGCTTTATCGGCTATATGTTTTCGCCTGTTTTCCTGAGTTGGATGGGGTCTCCCGCCGATGTCATCGACGGCGCCGCACAGTATATGCGCACCTACTTTTTGGGAATGCCGGCGGTCATGCTCTTTAATTTCGGCAGTTCCATTTTGCGCTCCATGGGCGATACACGCAGGCCGCTGTATTTCCTGCTTGCATCGGGCGGAGTGAACGTGGTGCTCAATCTGATTTTTGTCATTCCACTGCACATGGACGTGGTGGGTGTGGCGCTGGCCACGGTGATCTCCCAGTGCGGCGCCGCCGTTCTGGTTATGCTGTGTCTGCTGCGCCTGCCGGAGGATGTGCGTCTGGATCTGCGCCGTCTGGGCGTGAACGGGCAATGTCTCGCAAAGATCGTGCGGATCGGTCTGCCGGCGGGACTGCAAAGCTGTCTGTTCTCTTTTTCCAATGTGATCCTGCAATCCTCCGTCAACTCCCTCGGCTCCGCCGCCGTGTCCGCCAACGCTGCCGTGACGAATCTGGACAACATTATCTATATCGCCATGAACGGCGTTTCCCAAAGCGCCACCACCTTTGCCGGGCAGAATTACGGGGCTCGAAATATCCGCCGTGTGCGCAGGACGATGATGGATTCCTCTGCCCTGACCGCCGTCTTGGGCGCCGGGATGGGCGGACTTTGCTGGCTGCTTGCCGATCCGCTGCTGGGACTGTTCACCGCAGATGCGCAGGTCATCGAAATCGCCAAGGGACGAATGGCCGTCACCTTGGCGACCTATATGCTGTGCGGGCTGATGGAGATCTTCAGCAGTACCCTGCGGGGTATGGGGCGCTCCGTCCTGCCGATGGTCGTTTCTCTGCTGGGCGTTTGCGGCGTGCGTTTGTCGTGGATCTTTTTCTATTTTCCGACCCATCGCACCCTCGCACAGCTGTACATCTCCTACCCGCTGTCATGGTTGGCAACAGCGGCTGTCCAACTGATTTTCTGCCTGATCGTGTTGAAAAAGGAGCAAAACCATGTCGATTCTGATCTGTCCCGTGTGCGGGGAGAGTCTGTATGCGCAGGGGAATAGCCTTGTGTGTGCAAACCGACACAGCTTTGACCGTGCGAAGGAGGGGTACCTGAACCTACTGCTTTCCGGGCAGCACCGCAGCAAACATCCCGGGGATGCACCGCAGCTTTGCCGGGCAAGGCGGGCGTTTCTGTCCAAGGGGTACTATGCGCCTTTGCGGCGGTTCGTGACCGAGCGCATCCGGGGGGACGTGGTGCTGGATGCCTGCTGCGGCGAGGGGTACTACACCTGTGCGGCGGCGGAAAAGCACGAGACCTACGGCTTCGACATCGCCAAGGAAACGGTTCGTCTTGCCGCCAAACAGGACAAGCGGACGCAGTATTTCGTGGCGGGTCTGCACCGCATACCTGTGCGCACCGGCGCAGTCGATACGCTCATGCACCTGTTCGCCCCCTTTGAGGATGGGGAATTTTGCCGGGTGCTGAAGCCGGGCGGAACGCTTTTGCACGTTCTGCCGGGGGAACTGCACCTTTGGGGACTGAAACAGGCGCTGTACAAAGCGCCGTACCGCAACAGGGAAACGCCGCCGCAGACGGTGCTGACGCTTGTGAAAACGGAGCGGCTGCAGTATGACGTGTGTTTGGAGTGTACAGAGGATATTCTGAATCTCTACGGCATGACGCCCTACTGCTACAAGACCGCCCAATCGGGGCTGCAGCAGTTATCCGCCCTGCCGAAGCTGGAAACCACACTGGATTTTGTCGTTATGACCTATACAAAATAGCACACAGCCGCCGGAAGCAACGCTTTCGGCGGCTGTAAACAATATAATGATTACCCGTGCTGAATGTGGGACATACCGGCCTCGATGATCTCCTTGACGTGTTCGTCGTCCAGCGAATAGAACACCGTTTTGCCGTCCCTGCGGGGGCGGACAAGACCGGCACTGCGCAAAATGCGCAGCTGGTGGGAGATGGCGCTCTGCCCCATGGACAGATGCTCCGCCAAGTGGTAGACGCACAGCTCCTCACAGCGCAGCAATTCATACAGAATACGTACACGGGTGCTGTCTCCGAACACCTTGAAAAGCTCCGCCAGGTCGTATAGTTTTTCCACTTCCTGCTCTGCATCCGCAGGGTTCAAAGCGGGACAGTTGTCCCTGTTGCTCTCAGCCATACATGATCCATCCTTTATCGGAATAGATGTATTCTACCATGACAAAGGTGCGAAGTCAAGTTATCTGCGCCTTCTGCGGCGGACGAGCACCACGACCAGCACCACAGCGCCGATGCCGACCAGCCACAGGGCGATATACGGCAGGGAGGACAGGAACCACAGTGCGGCGCCTCGCAGGGATTGACCGATGGCGTACAGATTGTCGGAAAGGTTTTGTCTGACCTGACCGAAGAACGAGGACTGTTCCACCGGGGTGACACGCTCTACCTCCTGAATTTCCAGCGTGACGGCGGAATAGTCGATCTGACTGTCGAGGGCTTTTTTCTGCGCCTTGTAGGTTTCCAGCGTGCTGCGCACCTCGGTCAGTCTGCCTTGAATCTCCAGAACATCCGTCAGGGAATCCGCTTTTTTCAGCAGTTCAAGCAGCGTTGTCTGCTCCGTCTCCAAGGCGGCGATGCGGCTTTCCACGTCCACATATTCGTCCGTGACGTCCTTGACATCCGTGCTCTGCCACGTCACGGTGCCCAGCGCCGAGACGCTTTGCAAAAACGTGTCCAGTTTGTCGGCGGGTACACGGACAACAACGCTGGCATAGCGGGCATTGTCGGCGTAGTCGGAGACCTCCGTGGACTGGATGTAGCCGGACAGGGCACTGACCTGTTTCAAAACGGCGTCATAAAAGCTGTCAAAGGTCTTGGTTTCCACACGCAGTTCTGCATTGCGGATCAGCTTGCGCCCGGCGGGGAGATCGGCTGCCGTGAAGTTTTGGGACTGGGATGTGGCGCCGGCGGCAATCTCTTTGCTTTCATTGGTGTAGTCGTATAGCCCGTCAAAATCCTCCGACAGCGCCATCTCATCTATGCTGCTGTTTTTATCGTAAGATGCGCCGGACTTCGTCAGCGCCGGGATGCTGACCACACCGGCAAACAGTACGATAACGATTGCAGCGGCAAGGGCGGCAATGCGCTTGCCGTAGTGTTTCTTCGGCGCCTGCAAAGAGGCAATGCTTTTCTTCAAGCTGTCGCTTGCCTGCAGAGCGTCCATCTCTTCTTTATATCTCATCGTCAAATCCTCCTATGGTGTCATGCAGGGTGTCTCTGCCGCGGCGAAGCCAGGACAGAACCGTGTTCTGCTTGGCGTCCAGAATCTTTCCGATCTCCTCGGCGGTGTACCCCTCGTAGTAGTGCAGATAGATGGCGTTGCGCTGGTTTTCGGGCAGGGCTTTCACCGCATCCAGCACCGTGCTGTATTGCGGTGTCTGCGGCGTTTCGATCTCTGCGGCGAGGGTCTCCCGCTTGCGATCCCTTGCGTGGTTGCGGCAGAGATTGATCGTCACCCGAATCAGCCATGCCTTCAAGTGCTCCTCATTGCGAAATAATTTGTGGGATTGCAGAAGTTTGAGAAAAACCTCCTGCGTCAGATCCTCCGCATCGGTGCGGGAGGTGCAGTTGTGTACGGCGACACGGTAGACCGTGTCGGTGTAGTTTTCAAAAGCGTGCGAGAAAGCGTCCTTTCCCTTGGACAGTACCGTCATGTTTCTGCCTCCTTTCACTCATAACACACATAAGTCGTGCAAATTATTGCAAAAAAATCGTATTTTTTTCTTTTTCATCTTACCATACAATCATAATATTTGCAATCTTGAAAACTTCTCCATGGGTTTGTTGTGTATACTGTACAAAAATAGACGGAGAATTTGCACACTTGTTTGAATAAAATAGTCAAAAATGACTTGCAATTCCGAGAAAGCTTTGATATAATCAAACTAAGGATACTATAAGGATATCCCTATTATCATCTGGAGGCAAAACATGGGCGTTGCGGAATACTTTTTTCATCAGGGAACCAACAGCAGGGCTTACGAATATATGGGTGCGCACCGCAATGAAAACGGATCGGTGACGTTCCGTGTCTGGGCACCGCACGCCGTTTCGGTCAGCGTGGTCGGCGACTTCAACGATTGGAAGCCCGATGCCGCTCCCATGCGCCGGATCACCGACGGCGGCATTTACGAATGCATCGTCGAGGGGGTGGAGACCTACGATGCCTACAAGTACTGCATCCGCTGTGCGGACGGCAAAGAGCGCATGAAAGCCGACCCCTACGCCTTCCATGCCGAGACACGTCCCGGCACAGCCTCCAAATTTGTGGAGCTGGAGGGCTATGTGTGGCAGGACGCCGCATGGATGGCACAGCGCAGAGCGAAAAACATCTACGAAAGCCCCGTCAATATCTACGAAGTCCACGCCGGTTCCTTTCGGCAGTATGAGGACGGCAACTTCCTCTCCTATCGGGCGCTGGCAGATGCGCTGATTCCCTATGTGCAGAAGATGCACTATACCCACATCGAGCTGATGCCCTTGGGGGAATATCCCTTTGACGGCTCATGGGGCTATCAGGTGACGGGCTATTTCGCCCCCACGTCCCGCTACGGGACGCCGCAGGACTTCATGTATTTTGTGGACAGGTGCCACGAAGCCGGCATCGGCGTCATTCTCGACTGGGTGCCTGCCCATTTCCCCAAGGACGCCCACGGACTGTATGCGTTTGACGGTGCGCCGTGCTACGAATACGCCGACCCCCGCAAGGGCGAGCACTACAGCTGGGGCACCAAGGTCTTTGACTACGGAAAGCCCGAGGTGCGTTCGTTCCTGCTGTCCAGCGCACTGTATTGGCTCGACCGGTACCACATCGACGGTCTGCGGGTGGACGCCGTGGCGTCCATGCTCTATCTCGACTACGACCGCAAGGACGGGGAGTGGATCGCCAACAAAAACGGCGGTCACGAAAATTTAGAGGCCGTGGAATTTTTGCAGAAGCTGAACGAAGCGGTGTTCCGTGACTTCTGCGACGTGATGATGATCGCCGAGGAGAGCACCGCATGGCCGATGGTCTCCAAACCCGCCTGCATGGGCGGACTGGGCTTCAACTTCAAGTGGAACATGGGCTGGATGAACGACTGCCTGCGGTACTTTTCCATGGACGGCATTTTCCGCCGGGACAATCACAACTGCCTGACCTTTTCCTTCATGTATGCCTTTTCCGAGAATTTTATTCTGCCCATCTCCCACGATGAGGTGGTGCACGGCAAAGGCTCCCTGATCCAGAAAATGCCCGGCACCTACGAGGAAAAGTTTGCCGGTGTGCGTGCATTCCTGTCCTATATGATGGCGCATCCCGGAAAGAAGCTGCTGTTTATGGGCAGTGAGTTCGGGCAGTTTATCGAGTGGAACTACGAAAAACCCCTCGACTGGATGCTCCTTTCCTATGAGTCCCACCGGCAGCTGCAAAGCTTCAACAGTGCGCTCAACGAGTTCTACCAAAACACACCTGCGCTGTATGAAGTGGACTACAGCTGGGACGGATTTTCGTGGATTTCGGGCGACGATAACCGCAACTCCGTCATTGCGTTCCGCCGCATAGACAAGAGCGGTGCGGAGCTGATTGCCGTGTGCAATCTGACGCCTGTCCACCGGGACAACTACCGCATCGGCGTACCCGAAAAGGGAACGTATGAGGTGGTGTTCACCAGCGACAAGCCGGAATTCGGCGGCACGGGTTTGGGCACATCCAAGACGGTGCGCACGACAAAAGTCCCCATGCATGGCTTTGAACAGAGCATATCCCTCTCCCTTGCCGGGCTTTCGGGCGTGTATCTGCGCCGCAGGATCCCCAAGCCGCGAAAAAAGACGCCCAAGCAATCGAAGAAAATAAAAGCAGTAACAGATTGAGTATAAACAGGAGGTAATTCTATATGTCTCGCAGTCCTGAATGTATCGCCATGCTGTTGGCCGGCGGTCAGGGAAGCCGTCTGGGCATCCTGACCAAGCATATCGCCAAACCTGCCGTGCCCTACGGCGGCAAATACCGCATCATCGACTTTCCGCTGTCCAACTGCGTCAACTCCGGCATCTATACCGTCGGCGTCCTGACCCAGTACCAGCCGCTGGAACTGAACGACTACATCGGCAACGGACAGCCGTGGGATCTGGATCGTGAAAACGGCGGCGTGCATATCCTCTCGCCCTACCAGCAGATCAAGGGTACCACATGGTACAAGAATACCGCCAACGCCATTTACCAAAACATCAACTTCATCGACCGGTATAACCCCAAATATGTCGCCATCCTTTCCGGCGACCACATCTATAAGATGGACTACTCCAAGATGCTTGCCTATCACAAGCAAAAGAATGCCGCCTGCACCATCGCCATGCTGGAGGTGCCGTGGGAGGAGGCGTCCCGTTTCGGACTGATGCTGGTGGACGAGGACAACGCCATCACCGAGTTCGAGGAAAAGCCGAAGAATCCCCGCTCCAACAAGGCGTCCATGGGCGTGTATATGTTCACATGGGAAAAGCTGCGCAGCTATTTGCTGGCGGACGAAGCGGATCCCAATTCCGGCAACGACTTCGGACACGACCTGATTCCCGCCATGCACAAGGCGGGCGAGCGGCTGTTTGCCTATCCCTTTGACGGCTACTGGAAGGATGTGGGTACCATCGACAGCCTGTGGGAGGCGAACCTCGACCTGCTGGACCCGAAGGTGGATCTGGATCTGTCCGATACCTCTTGGAAGATCTACTCCCGCAACCTGACCACGCCGCCGCACTACGTTTCTGCGGACGCCAACGTGCAGAATTCCCTGATCTCCGGCGGCTGTGAGATCGAGGGCGACGTGGACTTCTCCGTCCTGTTCTCCAACGTGACCGTGGAAAAGGGTGCGACCGTCCGGGATTCCATCATCATGCCCGGCACCGTTGTGCGCTCGGGCGCCGTGGTGCAGTACGCCATCGTTGCGGAAAACGCCGTCATCGAGCAGGGCGCCACCGTGGGCGAGCGTCCCGAAGCGATGCAGAATATGGACGACTGGGGCGTGGCCGTGGTCGGCGAAAAGATCACCGTCGGCAAAAACGCCGTGGTCGCCCCCAAAGCGATGATCGACGCCGATGTGGCAGGCGTGCAATAAGAAAGGGAGGGAATCAACATGAGAACGAACAATGTATTGGGTCTGATCTATTCCAATGCCTATGACTCCGCCATCCCGGAGCTGACCACCCTGCGTACCATGGGTTCCGTGCCTTTCGGCGGCAGATACCGTCTGATCGACTTTGCCCTGTCCAACATGGTCAACTGCGGCATCACCAAGGTCGGCGTTGCCACCAAAAACAACTACCAGTCCCTGATGGATCACCTCGGCTCCGGCAAGCCTTGGGATCTGTCCCGAAAAAATGACGGTATGTTCCTGCTGCCGCCCTTCTCCACCAAGGATTCCAGTGCCATTACCAGCCGTCTCGAGGCGCTGCAAAGCTGTATGAATTTCCTCTCCAAATCCTCGGAGGAATATGTCATCCTCACCGACTGCAACGTGGTCTGCAATGTGGACTTCGGCGAAATGGTGGATGCTCATATCGCCTCCGGCGCAGATATTACCGTCGCCTACAAAAGCGGCGTGAAGCCTGCACTCACGGGTCTGATGACGCTGGAGCTGGACGGAGACGGTCGTGCCACGGCCATCACTGTCGGCGCACCTACGGGCGGTGAGGAAAACTACTCGCTGAATATGTTCGTTCTGCGCAAGGCGCTTTTGGAGCGGATGCTCCACGAAGCGGCAGGGCTGTACCTGACCGACTTCGAGCGGGATCTGTTCATGCGCAACGTGCAGGCGCTGAAAATACACGGTTTTGCGGTGCAGGGCTTTGTGCGCACGCTGTACAGCCTGCAAAGCTTCTTTGACGCCAACCTGGAATTGCTGAAGAGGGAAAACCGCCGACAGCTGTTCTGTCCGGATCGCCCGGTCTACACCAAGGTACAGGATTCCATGCCCACCATCTACGGACTCGGCGCCGAGGTCAGCAACTCCCTGATCGCCGACGGCTGTGTGATCGAGGGTACGGTGGAAAACAGCATCCTGTTCCGTGGCGTGCGTGTGGGCAAGGGCGCCGTTGTGCGCAACTCCATCCTCATGCAGCACAGCATGATCGGCGACAACGCCACGGTCAGCTGTGCCGTGATGGACAAGAGCGGCGTCATCAAGCCCGGCAAGACGATCTGCGGCGATATGTCCTTCCCCATCTCCATCGGCAAGGGCATCATCGTCTGAGGAAGATTCAGGCAACGCCCAAATTGTGCGGTATTGCTTTCAATTTCTTTTGGAAAGGTGGTTTATTCGATGAAAGTTTTATACGCTGCAAGCGAAGCGCTCCCCTTCATGGCCAGCGGCGGACTTGCCGATGTGGCAGGTTCTCTCCCGCAGGCACTGCGCCGCCGGTTGGTGGGCGCCCGTGTGGTCATGCCGCTGTACGGCGGCATCCCGCAGGAAATGCGTGAGAATATGCAGTTTATCACGCATATCACCGTGCCTGTGGCATGGCGCCGCCAGTATTGCGGTATTTTTGAGGCAAAGTACGGCGGTGTAACATACTATCTTCTGGACAATGAATACTACTTCAAGCGTGACGGCATTTACGGTCACTACGACGATGCGGAGCGGTTCGCCTTCCTTGCCCGTGCGGTGCTGGAGATCATTCCCCACATCGGCTGGAAACCGGACATCATCCACTGCAACGACTGGCAGACGGCGCTGACGCCCGTATACTTCCAGACCATCTATTCCAAGATGGAGGGCTATGAAAACATCAAGACCGTGTTCACCATCCACAACATCCAGTATCAGGGTCGCTACGGCATGGAGATTTTGGAAGACGTTTTCGGCCTGTCTCCCAGTGATGCGTACCTTGTGGAATATCAGGGGGACATCAACCTGATGAAAGGCGCCATTGAATGTGCCCATATGGTCACGACCGTCAGCCCGACCTACGCCGAAGAGATTTTGGATCCTTGGTTCAGCCACGGGCTTGACCCCATCCTGCGTGCACGCACGTTTAAGCTGCAGGGCATCCTCAACGGCATCGACACAAAACTCTACGACCCCGAGACCGACTCCATGCTTTTCGCCAACTATTCCGACAAGGACATGGCGGGCAAGGCAGTCAATAAGGCGCAGCTGCAAAAACGGATGCATTTGCAGGAGCGTCCCGATGTGCCGCTGATCGGCATGGTCACCCGTCTGGTTTCGCACAAGGGTCTCGATCTGGTGCGTGGTGTGCTGGATGAACTGCTGAGCAGCAGCGACGTGCAGATCGTGGTTCTCGGCTCCGGCGAAAAGGAATACGAGGACTTCTTCCGCTATATTGAAAGCAAGTATCCCGGCAAGGCGGCGGTGTGTTTGGGCTTTGTGCCCGAGCTGGCGCACAAAATTTACGCCGGCTGTGATCTGTTCCTGATGCCGTCCAAGAGCGAGCCGTGCGGACTGTCGCAGATGGTGGCACTGCGCTACGGCACGATCCCCATCGTGCGGGAGACCGGCGGTCTGCGGGACAGCGTCACAGACAGCGGCGACGGCATGGGCAACGGCTTCACGTTCCGCAACTATAACGCCCACGATATGCTCCACACCATTCGCAGAGCCTTGCTCGGCTACCGCAACGCCGAGGGGTGGCAGGTGCTGGTGGATCGTGCCCTGCACTGCGACAACAGCTGGTCAAAATCCGCCAACGAGTATATCCGTATGTACAAATCTATCTGACCGATGGTGCCCATCGGCACAGACAAAAAATTAAGGCAACACCGCACAATTGGGGTGTGCGGATTGCGAAGTAAAATATTTCGTCAGGTTGTACAGAAATTTCGCCGACTTGCTGACGCAAGTCAAGGGATTTTTGTGCAAGCTGACGGAATAAGATTCAAGCAAGGCGTGCGCCGCAATTGTGCGGTGCTGCCTTAACCGCAGGCGCTTTTTGGCGTCTGCGGATTCCGAATTTTATTGAGGAAACGAGAAAACTATGAAATCCTACTATATCTATTTTATCCGCAACGGCATGACGGCGGAGATCAACGAGGGGCAGTATATCGGGCACACGGACGTGCCGCTGAGCGAAGCGGGGGAAAAGCAGCTTTTGCAAATGAAGGAGAGCTACGAGTACCCCGAACCCGAGGTGGTCTTTACCAGCCCGCTCAAACGCTGTGTGCGCACAGCGCAGCTGCTGTACCCGGACACGGACTGCATTCCCATGCGGGATCTGATGGAGTACGACTTCGGCGAATTCGAGGGCAAAACGGCGCAAGAGCTGGAGGAGCATCCCGTATTTGCACGTTGGCTTGCCGGCGAACCGGGCGTACAGCCGCCCTTCGGCGAGAGCAACGAGGACTTCCAGCGCCGGGTGTGCGGCTGTTTTTGCAAAATCGTGGAGGGACTGTTCAAAACCGGCATGACCAAGGCGGCGATCGTCACTCACGGCGGTGTGATCTCCACACTGCTCTCCTGCTACGGTCTGCCTGAGGCGCCCATGCACGAGTGGATGATGCCGGATGGCTGCGGCTACTGCGTGCGCATCACGCCCATGCTCTGGTCGGGCGGACAAAAGATGGAGGTGTTCGACGAACTGCCCATCGTGCCCCGTGTGCCGGAGGACGAGGACATCTTCAAGGACTTTCATGTGGAAGATTTTTTGTATGACTAAGGAGTTTTTGCCATGATTTTTTCCAACCATGCCCATATGTTTCCCAAACAACTGCGGGAGGACGGGGACGTCCCGCATCTGCTGGCGCTTTTGGATGCGTGCGAGATCGACAAGTCCGTCTGTTTTGCCCCCTTTGCCAAACGCTTTCACGAGAGTGCGCAGTTTTGCGATGTGAATGTCAATGAGTGGCTTGCCAAGGAGATTCGGGGCAATGATCGTCTGGTCGGCTTCGGTACCATTGACGTTTCCGAAGGTGCCCGCCCCATTTCCGATCAGGTACAGCAGATTTACGAACTGGGATTTAAGGGCATCAAGATCCATCCCGCCTTTCAGGAAATCAAGGTCAACGGCACCAAGGCGTACCAGATTTATCAGAAGGCAGAGGAGCTGGGACTGTTCGTGTCGTTCCACACGGGTCTGCACTGGCACCGCATCAGCGACTACCAGATGCTGCTGTTTGACGACATCACATGGGATTTCCCGAACCTCAACTTCAGCCTGGAGCACGTGGGCGGCTACAGTATGTTCCGTTTGGCGCTGCTGGTCATGTGCAACAACAAAAGAAATCCGCACGTCTTTGCGGGTCTGACGTCGGTGGAGCCGGAGAATGGATATCTCGGTCCATGGTCGCTGACGGATGAGGAGCTGGAAACGCTGATCTACCAGACGGGGGAGGATCGCACCATGTTTGGTCTCGACTTCCCGTACAAGGGGATCGACTATGTGCAGAGCGCCATGGCACGTATCCGCCGCCTGCAAATTACGGACGAAGCCAAGGCGAATATCCTTGGCGGCACACTGGAGCGAATGCTCTTTAAGGAGGATGCACAGTGAAAAAAGCACTCTTGATTTTCGCAGCACTTCTGGTGCTGTGCTCGACCTGTGCCGCCTGCGGCAACAAGGAGGAGAAACTGGACGCCAACGCCGTGCTGACGGATTCCGATGTGCCGCTGGATCTAGGCGCTGAACTGGACGGTACCGTTGTCAACGGTCACCTGGAGTGAAAAAAAGGACTGCCGCCGAAGCGACAGTCCTTTGAAAAAAGCGATTACTGGGTGATCTTTGCGTAGAATTCGTCGATCGCTGCGTAGAAATCCTCGACACCGCCGTCGTTCTTGATGACATAGTTTGCCATCTTTTCGCTCTCGGAGGTGTGGAACTGCTTCTCTTCGCCTGCGTCGAACTCACGCAGCTTCTCCACGCTCTTGCCGTCTCTCTCGGAACCACGGGCAAGCATTCTCTGGTAGCGAACCTCGTCGTCGGAGATCACGATGTCCACGAGGATGAATTCATCGCCGAACGCCTCCTTGAAGAACAGGACGTCGGAGAGGGGGCGGATGCCGGAAACGAGATAGATCGGTGCGCCGGACTCCTTGATCTTTTTGACGATCTGCTCCGGGAAGAAGGTCTGCCCGTTAGCATCCATATACTTTTTGGATGTGGCGTGCAGATTTTCACGCGTCAGCTCCAAGCCGTCCTTGGCCGCAAGCTCACGCACCACGTCGCCGATGGAAACCATGGGCAGGTTGTATTTTTTGGCAATGTACTCCAGGAAGAAATCCTTGCCGGTTCCGTTTTTGCCGACAGCTGCCAATACCATAAATAATTACCTCCAGTTATTTTGGGTAACGATGTTTCGTTCCGCATAGTAGTGTATCAAAAAAAACAGCTTTTGTCAATGGTGGCAAATAAAGGGGACAGTATGAAGGACGTTTTTCTCTTTGCGCTCCGGCTGGACGCTTCCCTGACCGAGATGCAGGGAGACATCCTCTGCCTTGCGGCGGACAGCGCCAAGCGGGAGCGATACCGCACGGCGGCGGCACGCCAGGCGGCGCAGCTGTCTTTGACGGCACAGGTTCTTCTGCGCTATGCCGCATCCCGTGTGATGGAGATCCCCATGCGGCAGGTGCGCATCACCTACACCGAAAACGGCAAACCGCAGCTGCACGACGGCTGGCACTGCTCCGTCAGCCACACGGGCGATCTGTGCATTTGCGCCGTTTCCCGCCGGCAGGTGGGGCTGGATGCCGAGCGGGAACGTCCCTTTCCCGAGCAGGTGGCGGAAAAATATTTTTCCCCCGAGGAGAAATATTTTCTGCGTACTGCGGAAAATAAACAGAGGGCTTTTTTTGAAATCTGGACAAAACACGAAAGCTATGTTAAGCTCACGGGGGAGGGACTGCGGGCGATCCGCCGTCCGATCCCCCCCGAGATACATACCCATACTTTTCATTTAATGGAAGAGTATACCGTTAGCGTCAGTTTGTTTACAGATTTGTCATAAAAAAGTTACGCAATATTTTCTCTTGGCACACAAAAAGCGGTTGAAACAGGGTATGCTTTTGTGATAATATAAAGAGGAAAGAGGGACGGGACGATCAACCCTTTTTCACAAGAAAGGAAATCCGAATGCAAAAACGTATCTTGGCTTTGCTGGCAGCGGCAGCTTTGGTTTTGTCCCTGAGTGCCTGCGGCGGCGAGGCAGACCCACAGGAAAGCACCGCAGACTCCGTCACCCAAACCACTGCGTTCACAGCGCAGGGCGACATCGCCTCCCCGGCGGAACAGCCCGGAGAAACGGCGGCAAACACTGCGGTATCCTCCGGCACGGCGACCACGCAGAAACAGCCGGAAAAGGAACAGCTCGGCACCCTGTTTCAAACGATGGTGCGTGACCGGGTACGCACCGGCACCTACACCGTCAAGTTTAAACAGTCGGGCATGAGCGTGGTCACATCGGTTTCCGGCAAGGACAGCGTCATCGAGAGCAATGCGGCAGGGCTGCTGCAATTCACGCTCATCAACAAGGGCGGCGAGTATTTTATGCTCACACCCTCCACCCGCAAGTATGTGCAGCTGTCCTCGGAGGATTATGCAGAGCAGGCTGATTCCCTCGGCGCCGCATCATCCATGGAGCTGGACGATCTGGTTCTGCAAAAGACCGGCACGGAAACCCTGAGCGGAAAGAAATACAACACCGAGACATACGACGAGGGGAGTCGAGGCACGGTGACGTATTTCTTCGATGACACGGGACTGCGCAAGGCACGTGTCGTCAAGGACGGAAAAACAAGCATGGTTGACACCTTTGAAGTCGTCACGGGGGTAGACGCTTCTGTGTTTGAGATCCCGGCGGATTACGTCCAGGTCTCGGATCCGGGTCAGCTGTTTGCGTAAGAAGTACAAAAGAAAGGCGGCGGCAGAACGGAGGTTCTGTCAAGACAACATGAAGAAATTATGCAGTATTCTGATGGCGGCGGCGCTGCTCGGCACCGTAGCGGCCTTTGCAGGCTGCGACAAGGCGCAGGTTTCGGCGCCCTCCACCGAGCCGGCGCTGACCGGCATTGCGGCAACGACGCAGGGAGATTTGGAGGATGATCTTGCCCTGCCCCAGTCCGACAAGCCCGCCAGCACCACGAAGCCGCTGGTGACGGCGGCAACCACCACCAAGAAGTTCCAGGAAGCGCCGATCATGCAGGCGATCGCCGATGCCCAAAAGACAACGGCGGCGCCGACCACAACGGTGACGGTGCCGCAGACCGAGAACGAGCCTGCGAGTGTACCGACCACGGCGGCGACCACAACACAGCCCGCCGGTTCCCCAGATATGCTGAACAACTACGTGCTCCAGTATATCCGCTCCGGCACATATACCGAAACCATCAGCGCTTTCGGCAACGACCACAGCAGCGACGACAAGCTTTCCAAGATCGTCCGTGACGGTCAGACGGCCTATTGGATCACCATCCCTGCGGCTGGTCTTACATTCAAAACATTCCCCATGGACGGCAAGTATTATCTTGCCACCCCGTCTCAGTACTGCGAACTGACCAAATCGCAGTATGACAGCCTGTGCAGCACTTTGGGCAATGCGTTTTGCAACTTTGAAGTGTTGCAGTATCAAAAAACGGAAAGCGCAAGGGAGGGTCTGAGAACCTACACCTGCGAGTATTTCGACATGAACGGCAGCACGTTGGTTCTTTGGTTCAGCAAAAATGCGCTGACGAAAATGCAGCTCACCACAGCGTCCGGCACCGAATCCCTGCCCATGAGCGTATCCGGCTCTGCGGATTCCGCCTATTTTACGCTGGATCAAAGCCTTGAAAATGTGGAGTATGCGAAGCTGGAGCCTTTGGTCTCTCTGGCGGGCGTATTCTTTGGCGCATAAGGAAAAGGAGTATCAATATGAAAAAAGGATTATCTGTAATTTTGGTCATCGCTCTGGTCGCTTCGTTGGCGGGCGTTTTGGGCGCCTGCGGCGGCAAGGGAGAAAACGATACCACCACCGAGTCCACCGAGCAAACCACGGCAAGTCCCTGGAAGGAACTGCTTGAGGATTTCACCAACGATTACGAGGACGAAAGCTACACGGAGCGCACCACCGACGAACACTATGAGCAGGAGTACGAGGCGCTGACCCT
>JAQXLO010000030.1 GCA_029012165.1 Oscillospiraceae bacterium
TGAAACACAAACACGGGAATCGCCGAAAAGATACAGCCCTTGCCCATGGAGGCGGTCATAACCATAATGATTATGCTGTCCATTACCGCCTTGATAAACAGAATCGAATGGTCATGTTCAACGGCGTCCATAATGGATCCCATGACCGCCATAGCGCCGATACAGACCGTCAGGGAAGCGGTCACAAACGCATCAACAAATACAACGTCCTTGGCGTTGCCTGTTTTCCGTTTGAGAAACGCACCGAACCGTTCCAAATTGCGGTCAATGTTCAACAGTTCGCCGACAATCGCACCGAGCACGAGCGAAAACATAATGGTATATACGCCGTGGGTGGAAATCTTGCCGTCCCCAATCGTCAGCATTTTCGCCACAACGTCCGACAGGCTCATGGCGATGATGGTTAGCGCCATGGCGACGGTCAGGATTTTTTGAAACCGTTCCTTGAGGATTCCCTTGACCGCCAAACCCAGTAAGCCGCCAATGAGAATCGCCGCCGTATTTACAATCGTTCCCAAACCCAACATTCTTTTGTATCCCCTCGGGCAGATTATTCCCACGTTGTCCACACGTCGGGACAGTAACCCACGGTGGCAAGCTTCCCATTGCGGACGATGGGCGTTTTGAGTATCTGCTGATTTTCGAGAACCTTTTCCGTCCGTGCGTCGGCAGTCAGATACTTGACCAGCGCAAGGGTGTCCTGATCCTTGCACTGCGGGTCGAGAAGATTGTCCAGCCCCTTGACCGCCTGCGCAACGGAAGTCAGTTCCCCCTTGCTCATGCCCTTTTCTTTCAAGTCGATAAACTGCGCCTTGATCCTGCGCTCTTTAAAAAAGCGTTCCGCCTTGCGGGTCTCGGGACACTTTTTGGTGCCGAAAATTTGAATGTTCATCGTTTTCTCCTTGTCTATGGAAATACCGCAAAATTGCGCTCCTCACGGAAATCTGTGATGAACCAGATTTTTCGTCAGGCTGCACGGAAAAGCCGCCCACAGCGCACAGCCATGGGCGGCAGTCAAATCAGGAAACCGCTAAGGCAAAGCAGTGGGATCGGATCCCGCTGACGCCGGAGGGTCGGTAGGCATTGAACATGGTGCGGAATGCATTGCCGTTCATGGTCTTGTCCCCCACACGGATGGAGGTCACATAGCCCACATCGCCCCGGGCACCGTCATGGCGGAGGATCTCCAGCCATCCGGACGGATCCCCGGACAGGGTGATGGGGTTGGACGGATGTGCGGCGTTGTACTTGCGGATCACTTCCTTAAAGTCCGCCGCACTGACAGTCACCGTCGTCTGGCTGACCGTTTCGATGCTCTCGACGCCGCCCGACAAATATGGGTAACTGTTGCCCCAGACGCTTTCTGCACTGGTGGTCTTGCCCGCCGAACTGGCGTAGAACTGGGCAAGGATCGCCTTGCCGTTATAGGTCAGATACTCGCCGAGGGTCGCACTGACCGCATCCTTGACCAGAGCGGACAGCTGGCTGTCGCTGACGGCGGAATACGCCATGTCGTTGGAGGTCAGCTTATAGCCCTTGGCCTTCATATAGGAATAGGCGGCGACCGCCTGTGCTTTCAAAGCCTCTGTGTCTGATGTTTTGGCATATCCGCCGATCTCCTGCTGCACGGCACGGATGATAAAGTCCTTTGTGTTCAGCTCCTTGCCGTTATACCGGATGGTCGCCGGCGCCGTCTCCCTTGACAGGGACGTGCCGGGGAAGTAGTGGTACAAAATCTGCGTGTAGCTCCAGCCCTGCTGTGCATAGGCGAGGGCACCCATCTGGCTCATGCCGACACCGTGACCGTAGCCGTACACGGTAAAGGTGAATGTGCCGTCCGCCTTGGAGCTGTCGGCGCCCTGCTCGGCCGCCTTTTCGGTGGTGGTCTGGGTCGTCTCGGCCGGTTTCGTGGTCGTGGTCGTCGTTGTGGCCGACGTTGTCGTCTCTTTTTCGGCCGTGGCGGGCACCGTTGTCTCCGGCTCCGCCTTTTTGGTCGTTGGGCTCATGATGGCAAATGCCCGGGTCGTGGTCTGCTGCGTCGTCGTTTCCCGGGTCGTTGTTTCCTTGGTCGTTGTTTCCTTGGTCGTCTTTTCTATGTACGGCTGCACCGCCGCATCCCAGTCGATGTCCACAGGCGTTTCATAGGAGAGCGTCTGTACGGACTGCGCCGCCTTTTCGGGCACAGCCTCCGCCATACCGAACAGCGCCAGATCCTCCTCGGCCGCCGTCGGAAGCGCCTCCTGCGTGGTCAACTCCGTACTGTATTCCGTCTGCGGCTCGGTAACCGCCTCGGTCGAGATCTCCGTAACGCTCTGCTCCTCGGAGAAGAAGAATGCCGACACCTCGTCCTTGAAATAGAAGCCGATCAGTACGCACAGGACGATGGCGATCAGCACACAAAGCAGGATCTTGAGTCCCGTGCCTCGCTTTTTCTTTTGGTTTTCCGCCAAAATCTCCGGCGTATCCTCAAACAGCTTGGCGGGAATCAGCTCCACATCCTCCGGCGGGAACGCTTCACCCCGCAGGTAGGACTGCACCATGCTGAACAGCTCGTCCGTTGCCAAAACCACCAGATCCGCTGCCGACATTTCCGGGTCGCCAGTGATCTTGCGCACATGCGCCGTCTTGCGGTCGGCAAGGGCTACGTTGATAAACATTCCCTTGTTGCTGCCCAAAGAGTAGATGTTGGAGATCGCCGCACCCAGTGCGGTGCCGATCTCCTGCCGTGCTGCCTCCGCAAGGCAAGCCATGCGCTCGGTGACGGACTCCCGGCTGTCTGCCACAGCCTCCGCCGGAACAAAGGAGTCGCCGCAGTGCGGGTTGTTGCGCATCCCGTTTTGGATGTACACATTCGTCTCCGTGCGGGCAAAGGCAACTGCCATCTCGTTGTCCGCCAGCAGCAAGGCCGTTTCGGCAAAGCGCAGGTTGTTGTCCGGCAGCTCCACAGGCGGCTTCACCGGCGGCTGCGTCTTTTCGGGCGCCTGTGCGGCGGCGGCTTCTCTGGCTCTCGCCTCGAAATACCGGCGCACACCGTCTGTCAAAATCCCTTGGGTGCGGCTTTCGGACAGGGGCAAAAGCAGCAGCGTCTGCTTTCCGCTGCGCACGGCAAAGCCGGAATACAGTCCGTCCGCCGACAGGAACAGCGCCGCTTCCTTGGGCATGAGGGCGTGTGCCTTCATGGAGGCGTCGGGAACCGTCGCACTCTCCCGCATGACGTCCTGCACCGCAGGGCAGATCTCGCTCTTGAGACCCAGCGCCTTCAGCAGATTCCACTTCTGCTCGAGGAACGCTTTTTCATCCGCCGCCGCCACGATGACCGACGCACGGTTGAACGCTTTTCCCATCTCGCCGAAAAAGTTTTTGGTTTCGGTAAAGGTGCGGAAAGGATGCACCTCGGCGCCGTCCATGGAAGCAAAGACACCTTCGATCATTCTTTGCAGGGCAACGGTTTGCGAGGACATTTCTTCCTTGAGTATCGCAAATAATTCTACTTTCACAGGTAATCCTCCCATATCCGCCTGCACGATGTGTGCAGTGCGTGTCTGTGGCTGTGCAGATCAGGCATTGGGGATCCATTTCGATGCCGTGGCATACGGGTTGGAAAGGCCCTTCTTCTTGTAGTATTTGTCCGGGTAACGGGGACTGCTGCTGGCGACGGCACGGGACACATCCACATCCGTGGATTCGCCCTCCCGTACAAGGCGGCCGACGACAACCAGACGTTCCTCGTTGAAGTCATACGCACAGGTGGACAGCGTGAGCAGCTTGTCCGTCGGCTGGATGTCCACGCCGGTGGAGTACAGCTTGCGTGCGTCCAGCTCGGCGATGTATTCCTTACATTCCGCTTCGTCCTTGAGCTGGGTGAAGATGTAGTCGAAATACCAACCGGAGTCATCATACTGGGAGTCGGTCAGGAACACGGCGTACACCTTGAAGTAGTAGTCGGCGTACATGGTCTCCAGATGGATCAGCGGCGCCTTTTTGAAGCCGTCGATCTTGCGGTATTTTTCCAGTTCGCCGAACACCAAATCATCGTACTCCATGTTGTGTCCGAAGATGCTGGTGTTGTAGTCCAGCGCCGCATAGGTGTTTTTGTAGTTGACAAAGGGACAGCCGTACTTGGTGGACTCGCCGAAGAAGTTGCGCTTGAGGTACTTGCTGTTGTCCTTGCCCTGCACCACGGGGGTGGAGATGCCCGTGCCGGGAATCTCCAGATAGCCGTAGAAGTCGGGGTTGGCGGCGTAGAACTGGGCAAGGTTATAGTTGGCGCCGGCGGGCAGATCCGTGTCGCCGAAGGCCTGCTTGAAGGAATCGGCATCGGAAACGCCGTTGGCAAGCAGCTCGCTCACCTTGTCCTGACGGCGCTTTTCCAGCTGGGGCTGGAGCAGATAGGTGTTGCCAATGATGCCCAAACACACAATGACCACCGCCATGGAAACCAGAAACAGAACCTTGCGGAAGATCTCAAAGGTGCTGTCCTCCCGATTGGGCAGGAATCTGCTCTTCTTTTTCTGTTTGTTCTGTTTGGCGGGCTGTTTGGACGCAGGCTTCTGCGCCGGTTTTGCCGCCGGTTTATGTTCGGCACGGCGCACGGCGTCGGTGGAATAGACCTGTGTGGCGCCGTCTGCGGCAGGGGCTTTCTTTTCGGGTGCGGAAACCTCTCGAATCGCTTCGCCGAAGCCCAGATCCTCCCCCTCCAGACTGTCCAGAGACAGGTGGAAGGCGCCTTCCTCCTGCGGTTCGCTTTCTGCGCCGGCGACCTCCGCTTCCATCGCCTCCTTGACCGCTTCGGAAAATTTCTTTTCCGGCTGTACCTCCTCCTTTTCGGGGGCGGAGTAGGAGTAGATGTCCTCGATCTCCGGCTTGTCCTCTGCCGTGGCTGCCGAAGCGGGCGTTTCGCCCTGTGCGGAAAGGTCGTCGGGGTCGATGCTCTGGAACTCCTTGAGCAGTGTATCGAAATCCGAGGTGATCTCCGCAAAGGAATCGTCATACAGCTTCGACAGGAAATCCTCCGTGGAGCTGTCGTCCGTGGTCAGGCTGTCCAAAAAGGAGTTGATATCCTCATCGCTGCCGATATTCTTTTTCTCTTCATTGCTCATCTGTATTCCTCCTTATCGGGTAGGCGTCCAATTTGCGCTGTTTTTGTAGGGGTTGGATTTGCCGGTTGCCGTGTACCACGACTGGGGTCGGCGGTAATCGGCGTGGTCGGTGACCAAGGTCGGGTCGATGTCCTCCGTCTCCCCGTTGCGCAGCTGACGTGCGACGACGACCAATCGGGAGGTGATTTTATGCCCCGGGGTGTTGAAAAGATACGAACAGGTGGACAGGGTCAGGATCTGGTCGGTGGGCTGGACGTCCACGCCGGTGTAGTAGAACGCACGCTCGTTGACGCCCGCCAGATAGCCCTGCATATCCTCCTCGGTCATGGTGGGGTAGATGTAGTCGAACACATAGCCGCCATCATCGCTCGCATTGACACTGGTGGCAAACACGGCAAAGATCTTCCACTTGTAGTGGTTGTACAGCGTACTGTACTCGATGATGGGATTCTGCTTGAAGAACTCGGGATCCTCATACTTGGCAAGGTCGTAAAAGACCTGCTGTCCGTCCTCGGTGGTGTGCCCGTAGAGGATGGTGTTGCGGGAAAGGGTATATTTGCCGCAGCGGTAGTCCAAAAATACGTTGCCGTACTTGGTAAACTCGCCGTAGAAGTCGTTTTTCAGGTATTTGTAGCTGCCGGTCATCCCGTTGTCGGTGCTGCTCTGGACGACGACGGTGTCGATGGAGGTGCCCGGAACCTTCAGATAGCCGACGGTGTCGCTGTTGGCGGCATAGAGAGGCTTGTAGCTCTTGAGCATATCGGGCAGATATTCTGCGCCGCCGTCCCGGATGACCAATTTATTAAACAGTGCTCTCGCCTCGGAAACGTACGTCTCCTGCGCCTCGGTCTGCACCTCGGTCTGCGGCTCGTCCACAGGCTCGGCCTTGCTCAGAAAAACCATATTGCGCACGGTGAGCGCCATGCTCACCACAAAGATGACCAGTCCCACAGCGGAGATCACCAGCATGGGGATATTCAGCGAACTCTTTTTTTTCTTCTTTTTCGCCATGACAATTCCTCTCAATATTTTTGTATGCTCTGCCACACCAGGTGCAAGGCCTTGGATGCGGTCACATAGCGGTTGTATTCCCGGTCATCCCGACCGGTCTCAAAGCGGACGGCACGCACACCGTCCTTGTCGGCGATGCCGATGTAGGCGCAGCCTGCGGGTTTGTTTTCGCTGCCGCCGGGTCCCGCCACACCCGTGACGGAAACGCCGATGTCCGCATTGCCCAGCGCACGGACGCCCGCCGCCATTTCCAGCGCCGTTTCCTCGCTGACGGCGCCGTGGGCTTGCAGGGTCTCTTCCCGGACGCCGAGAAGCTTTTGCTTGACGGCGTTGGCGTAGCACACCACGCCGCAGTCGAACACGGCGGATGCGCCGGCGATCTCGGTCAGGCGCTTGGAGATGTACCCTGCGGTACAGGATTCGGCAGTGGCAACGTGCAGCTTCTTAGCGATCAGCGCCTCGACCACCGCCTGCTGGATGCTGTCCACATCCACGCCATAGATATATGTATGCAAACGGGACTGTATCTCCCGCAGAACGGGCGCCGTCAGCCTTTGCGCTTGGGCGTCATTTTCCGCATGGGCAGTCACCCGCAAAAGCGCTTCGCCCTGCTTGGCATAGGGGGCAACGGTGGGATTGCTGCCCTGCAAAAGATCGGCCACCGCCTCCGCCATGGCGCTCTCGCCGATGCCCATGGTGCGCACCGTATGCGACACGATCACGCCGCCCGTCTTTTGCAGAAGGAAGGGCTTCACCTTTTCCTCGAACATGGGACGCATCTCGTTGGGCGGGCCGGGCATCAGCACCACGCACTTGCCGTCCCGCTCCATGGCAACGCCCGGTGCGGTGCCGTGGTCATTGTAGAACACCGTGCCGCCGTCGGGAACGTCCGCCTGCTTGAGGTTGGTTTGGGGTACGTTTTTGTATTTTTTGAGGATAAACGCCCGGAGCATTTCGAGGGCTTTTTCGTCCCGAACGAGGGAAAAGCCCATCACCTCGGCGCAGACCTCCTTGGTGATATCGTCCGCCGTGGGGCCGAGACCGCCGGTCAGCAGGACAAGGTCGCTCCTCGACAGCGCCTGCCGCACCTCCCGGGAGAGCCGCTCGGCATTGTCGCCAACCGTGCTTCTACGGTGCACGGCGATGCCCATGGACGCCAGCTGGACAGACAGATACTGCGCATTGGTGTCGAGAATGTCGCCCAAAAGCAGTTCCGTGCCCACGGAGAGAATTTCACAGCGCAGCATAGCTTGTCCTTTCGTTAATGTGCCCGGATCATCAGCACCCGGGTATCCCGGATGGCTTCTTCGATCAGGGTATCGGAATCCAGCAGGTTCTCCGCCTGCTGTACGTAATAAAGCTTGGGTCTGGTACGGGGATGCTTGGGGGTGAACACGGTACAGCAATCCTCGTACGGCTGGATGGACAAATCAAAGGTGTCTATCTTGCGGGAAACTTCGATGACCTCATTTTTGTCCATGCCGATCAGCGGACGGAACACGGGCATGGAGACCGCTTCGTCCGTACAGGCGAGGGCGTACAGGGTCTGGCTGGCGACCTGACCGACGGATTCCCCCGTAATCAGTGCGCCGCAGTCATTCTCCTGCGCCACGACCTGGGCGATGCGCATCATGTAGCGGCGCATCAATATGGTAAACAGCTCCTCGGGGCACTTGTCCCGAATAGCTTCCTGAATTGCGGTAAAGGGTACCACGTGCAGACGGATGCGTCCGCTGTACGCCGCCACCTTGCCCAGCAGGTCGTGCACCTTTTTTTCGGCACGCTCGCTGGTGTAGGGCGGGGAAGCGAAATGCACCGCCTCCAGCTGCAAACCACGCTTGGCCATCATCCATGCGGCCACGGGACTGTCGATGCCGCCGGAGATGAGGATCGCCGCCTTGCCGGCACTGCCCGCAGGCATACCGCCGGCG
The DNA here is from genome assembly GCA_029012165.1 of Oscillospiraceae bacterium. Classification (GTDB taxonomy): domain Bacteria; phylum Bacillota; class Clostridia; order Oscillospirales; family Acutalibacteraceae; genus UBA1425. The sequence continues at coordinate 8,042 of JAQXLO010000030.1, forward strand.
CCCTTTTGCTGGTTGCCGTGGATAAACGCCGCCTTGTCACGCACTTCGATGCTGACGGTCACGTCGGGGTTATGTACGTCCACCGTCAGATGTGGGAAAGCGGACAGGATCACCCCGCCCATTTCCATGCAGATCTCCGGGGACGTCAGCGGAAACTTCTTGTCCGCACGCTTGGCACAGACCTTGAACGTCTTTGCACCTGCCAGTGCGTCACGCAGATAGTCGGCGGTTACGGTACGGAACACGTCCATATCCTTTTCGACCATCAGCGCCTTGGAATAGCCGACAAATCCGAACACCTTGGCGCAGATGTCTGCGGCGGCGTCCATGTCGGTGTATTCGTCCTGCGGAATGGCGGTCACCGTGGACTGTGCCACGGAAAACTGCCACGCACCTAAGGGGGACAAACGGTGGCGCAGGTTCTTGATCAGCTGATCTTCAAAGGTACGGCGATTAAGTCCCTTGAGCGCAATTTCACCGTTTTTCAGCAGTATGACTTCTTTCATATTTCAAGGAGAACTCCTTATCAGATTTGGGCAAGGCGTGTGCCGCAAATTGTGCGGTGTTGCCTTTATCGTTTGGTATAGATCCTCTTTTTCCCCTCTTCCAGTCCCTGCAAAAAGCAGTCCAGCTCCTCGGTGGTCGTCCTGTGGGAAAAGCTGATGCGCAGTGCGGAATTCAAAAGCGGTTCCGCAAGACCCATCCGGGAGAGCACATGGCTCTTGTGTCCCTTGGCACAGGCGGAGCCGGAGGAGACGTAGATCCCTCGCTGAGAGAGGAAGTTCATCATGGGCTCGGAGGGGACACCCGTGGAAATATTGACGATATACGGCAGACCGTCCTCGGGGGAGTTGACGGTGATGCCGTCGATGGACGAAAGTCCCGACAGCAGATAGCTGTGCAGTCCCTGCATCCGGGCATATATACGAGCGGCATCGGGCATCGCCTTGGCCGCCGCACCGAAGCCCGCAATGGCGGGAACCGGCTCCGTACCGGGGCGCAGCTTCTTTTCCTGCAATCCGCCGAAGGTTCGCGCCTGCACACGCACACCGCCGTCCCGCACGCCGCCGCGCACATACAGCGCACCGACGCCCTTGGGACCGTGAATTTTGTGGGCGCTGATGCTCATCAAATCCACACCCATGGCAGACGGACGCAGTCCCGGCAGCTTGCCGTAGGCCTGCACGGCATCGCAGTGGATCACCGCCGGCGAGCCGGTCGCTTTGACGGCTCTGCGCATTTCGGCGACCGCCTGAATGGAGCCGACCTCGTTGTTGACCGCCATCATGCTCACGAGGATGGTGTTTTTGTTGACCGCACGGTACAGCGCCTGCACGGGTACTTTACCGTCCGCATCCACAGGGAGACGAACAACGTCAAAGCCCTGCTGTTCCAGATGCTTTGCCGCCTCCTCCACGCTGGAATGCTCGATGGAGGAAATGACGACCCGGTTGCCGCACCGCTTCATGGCGCCTGCGGTGCCGAGAATGGCGATGTTGTTCGCTTCGGTGCCGCCGCTGGTGAAGAGGACCTCCTCACTGCGGCACGACAGCTTTTCCGCCACCGCCGCACGGGCATTCTGAAGCAGTTCCTCTGCGTCCATGCCCTTCCTGTACAGGGAGGAGGGGTTGCCCCAGTTGTTCAGCAAGGCGTCCGTGACCGCCGCCGCCGCCTCTTGGCAGACGGGCGTGGTTGCACAGTTGTCAAGATAGCATTCCATTGCCTGTCGCCTCCAAAGCTACTCCACCCAATTTTACAGATACCTTATTATACATCAACCTCACCTTTTTGTAAATGATAAATTTTTCGGATTAGTGTGCACAAAGCTTTTTCTGCACAACATACTGTGTTTTGCACCGGTGCAGAAAGGAAAAAAATCTGTTTTATTTTACCGAATCAGAATAATTCTGACGGCAGACTCACTTTTTTGCACATTTCTCCTACTCCAGTATATGCGTAAAGTCTGTGCCTGCGTTCGACACTTTGCCCCGCAGACAAGCTTCCGCCCGAGCCTTTTTGGAAGCAAAAGCGCCTTGCACGGAAATTGGTTGGAACGTGCTTCGCACCGGGTATCCACGGCGAGGTTGCCCAAACATCGCCGCAAGCGATAGAAATAATCGGCGGCGTAACCCTACCGGCAAGGTTAACCTCGTCCGCATAACGAAAGCCCCGCTTTCATTTGACTGTCTGCCTTTATCCTGTTTTTCTCTTGTGCAAGTCATCCAATTTCTGCGCCAAGATTCCTGTCCCCAAAAACGGAGCCAATAGAAAATTGCCATGCAAAATATTGCACGAGGGAAGCAATCCCACCGCAGAATTATTCTGCCCTTTTCATTGAGCGGGATTTTATCCTACTTTATCCTATTTTTCGGTTCATCACGGATTTTGTGGGATGAAAAGTTTCGGTCAAGCATTTTCAAAGGCTTGCAGATTCCAAAGGCGGCGCCTTTGGTCGCCGACCGCAGTCGGCGAAATCCTACCAACCGAGAAAGCGCAGGAGGGGAGCCAAAACAGTCCGGTGGACTGTTTTGGCGTGGGGAACCCTCGCC
>JAQXLO010000031.1 GCA_029012165.1 Oscillospiraceae bacterium
GCAATATTTTGCACGGGTGATTCTTTCACCGGCTTTTCCCACTTCGCTCATGGGTCGTGCAATATTTTGCACGGGTGATTGTTTCGCTGGCTTTCCCCCGCTCCGCTCGCAAGTCGTGCAATATTTTGCACGGGTGATTGCTTCGTCGGCTTTCCCCCGCTCCGCTCGCAAGTCGTGCAATATTTTGCACGGGTGACGGTTCTGCCGACTTTTCCCGCTCTGCTCACAGGGCGTGCAATTTTGCACGGGTATTGTTCCGTCGGCTCCTCCCGCTTTGCTCACAGGGCGTGCAATATTTTGCACGGGTATTGTTTCGTCGGTTTCTCTCGCTCCGACCATAGGTCGTGCAATAATTTGCACGGGCGGTTGTTTCGCCGGATTTCTTCCGCTCCGTTCACAGGTCGTGCAATATTTTGTACGGGCGAGTGCTCCGTCGTTTTTTCGCTCCGCTCGCAGGGCGTGCAATAATTTGCGCAGGCGTTTGCTCCGTCGTTTTTTAGCTCTGCCCATTGGTCGTGCAATAAATTGCGCAGGCGATTGTTCCGTCGGTTTCTCCCACTCTGCTCACAGGGCTTGCAATATTTTGCACGGGTATTGTTTCGCCGGATTTTTTCCGCTCCGTTCACAGGTCGTGCAATATTTTGCACGGGTGGTTGTTTCGTTGGTTTCTCCCGCTTTGCTCACAGGGCGTGCAATATTTTGCACGGGTATTGTTTCGCCGGATTTCTTCCGCTCCGTTCACAGGTCGTGCAATTTTTTGCACGGGTGATTATCCCATTGTCGCACGTTGCACTCCGTAATTTCACAGCCTCTCCATTTTTTCAAGCCAAAATCTTTACGAGGTGATTTTATGGCGCTATCCGTTTTCTATGTCGGCGTTCTGCTTCTTCTGGCTCTTGTCGGGATTCGTGTTCTGCCCAAGGGGAACTATGAACCGCTCAGTCCGGCGGACAGCACACGCTTCAAGGGGCTGCTGTGCTGTTTCACCATTTCTCCGGCTGGATTCCCGATCCCAATCCCGTGGTCTATGTGTTTTCCCACTGCGGGTCATACATCGTCGCCTGCTTTTTCTTCCTGTCCGGGTACGGGCTGTACAAAGTCGACAGCAAAAAGGACATCTCTTTCTCCCTTGTGCTGCGCCGTCTGCTGCGGCTGCTGATCCCCTATTGGTGCTGTGAGATCCTCTATTTGCTGGCGTATTTCCTTTTCGGCATCGAGCCGGAAATTGCAGTGACGCCCGTCAACGTACTGTTGTCTGTTTTCTCCGCTGCGCATATCGTGGAGTTTTCGTGGTATGTTTCCGCTATCCTTGTGGTGTATGTGCTGTTTTTCCTGTGCATGAAATGCGTCAAAAAGCACGCCGCTGTTGTCCTGCTTATTCTGCTGATGGGATTGTTCTTCGTTGTCCCCGACCTATGGGGAACGTTCGTCGCCTTCCCCGTCGGTATGCTCGTTGCGCAGTACGAATCGGAAATCCTGCGCCGATTCAACCGTTTTCCCAAACGATTTGCCGCCTATGCGGTATGCGTCCTTCTCCTCGGTGTTTGCTTCTTTTTGAAAATTCGGGGACAAAGCATGGGCAGTCAGCTTTTGATGAATGCTTCTGACGCCGTGGGCGGCATCTTCTTTTGCCTGCCGGTATACATCGTGCTGACCAAGGTCAAAATCGGCGGAAAGCCGGCCGCATTTTTTGGCAGGATCTCCTACGAATTCTATTTACTGCACGGCTTGTGCATCCGCATCGCCCACCGCTTTTTCGGCGTGGAGCAAGCCCTGGCATTCATCGCCGTTACCTTTGTGCTGACAACGGCACTGTCCTTTGCCACAGCGCTGGTCGGCGAAAGACTCACCGCCCTGTCCAAAAAACACCGCACTTAAACAAAAAAGAGCCGACGCATTTTGTGCGCCGAGCTCTCTTTTTTATGCATCAATAGGCCTGCGTATCGGAAATGATCCCATTCTGCGGGTCAAGGAAGCTGCCGTCTCCCATGTCGCTGGCCGCTTCGGAGAAAAATTCGGAAATGGTGTTTCCTTCCTCCCTCGGCGTAGTATCCATGAAACCGTTTCCTGTGGTGGTCGTGTTGTTGTTGACCCCTGCGCCGGAGCTTGTCGTTCCGTTATCCGCATTACCGCCGCAGCCTGCCAAAACCACGCAAAGCAGCACCGCAACGACTGCCAAAACGATGGCGGTCTTTTTCATTTCGTTTCACTCCTTCAAATCTATGGTGTCGCAGATAGTTTGAACGAGTGCGCAAAAAATATACACGCTTTGAAAAAATTATTCCAATTCAAATGCGCCGGTATAAAGCTGGTAGTACGTCCCCTTGCGGTCAATCAGCTCCTTGTGACTGCCACGCTCGATAATTCTGCCCTGCTCGAGCACCATAATCACATCGGCGTTCATGACGGTGGACAGGCGGTGCGCAATCACAAACACGGTACGACCCTCCATGAGCTTATCCATGCCACGCTGGACAATCGCTTCGGTACGGGTGTCGATAGAGGACGTCGCCTCGTCGAGAATCATGACGGGCGGGTCGGCAACCGCCGCACGGGCAATCGCCAAAAGCTGGCGCTGACCCTGCGAGAGATTGGCGCCGTTATTCGAGAGCGGTGTGTCGTAACCCTGCGGCAGACGGGTGATGAAATCGTCTGCACCGGCAAGCTTTGCCGCCGCACGGCACTCGTCGTCCGTAGCGTCAAGTCTGCCGTAGCGGATGTTTTCCATGACGGAACCCGTAAACAGATTCGTCTCCTGCAACACGATACCGAGCGACGTGCGCAAGTCGGACTTTTTGATCTTGTTGATGTTGATGCCGTCGTACCGAATTTTGCCGTCCGCAATGTCGTAGAAACGGTTGATGAGGTTGGTAATGGTCGTCTTGCCCGCACCCGTCGCACCGACAAAGGCAATCTTCTGTCCGGGCTTTGCGTACACGGACACGTTATGGAGAACCGTCTTTTCGGGCGTGTAGCCGAAATCCACATCGGTTATACACACATCGCCCTGCAGCTGCGTGTACGTCACGGTACCGTCGCCGTGCGGATGCTTCCATGCCCAGTGACCCGTATGCTTGTCGCTTTCGGTCACGGTACCGTCGGCAGCAATCTCGGCGTTGACGAGCGTCACATAGCCGTTGTCCTCCTCGGGCTGCTGATCCATCAAATCGAAAATACGCTCTGCGCCTGCCATAGCCATCACGATGGCGTTGATCTGCTGGGTGAACTGGTTGAGGTTACCGGTGAACTGGCGGGTCATGTTGAGGAATGTGGCAACGATACCGATATTGAGCACCGAGCCGGACAAGCTGAAATTTTTGACATTCGCCAGCAGAAGCAGACCGCCTGCCACCGCCACCAGAACATACAGTACGTTGCCGATGTTCATGATAATGGGACCGAGCGCATTCGCATAAGCGTGCGCACGGAAGCTGTCCTCGTTGAGCCGGTCGTTGAGTTCGTCAAAATCCTTTTGTGCCTGCGCTTCGTGCGAGAACACCTTGACGACCTTTTGACCGTTCATCATCTCCTGCACATAGCCCTCGACCTTGCCGATGGACTGCTGTTGGCGCACGAAGTATTTTGCCGAACCGCCGCCGATTTTTTTGGAGACGAGGAACATAATCACGATGCCTGCAATAACAATGAGCGTCATCCACACGCTGTAATACAGCATAATCGCAAACACCGACACAGCGACGACGCCCGAGCGAATCAGCGACGGAATCGCCTGCGAGACAAGCTGGCGCAGAGTGTCCACGTCGTTGGTGTAGTAGCTCATGATGTCGCCCGTCTTTTTGCGGTCAAAGAAGCGAATGGGGAGATTCTGCATCCCGTTGAACACGGCACAGCGTACCTTGTGCAGAAAGCCCTGCGTAATCACGGCGCCGAGCTGGGTAAACACCGCCGTTGCAATCAGCGCAATGACATACAGCACCGCAAGGAAAACAATCTGCGGGAGGATTTCCTTGGATGCACCCGCCCAATCCCGCAGGGGCATCCACTTTTCGATGGACGAATAAATGCGGGGCATGAAGTAGTCGGGAATCGCCGCTACAACGGCGGAGAACACAATGCAGAACGCCGTAATCGGGACAAGCTTCGGGTAGAACTGCATCAGCATTTTCAGCACACGCTTGATGACGCCTTTTTTCATTTTGGGCATGGGTCTCTTTGCGCCCTCGTGCATTTCTTTCATAGCGGGTTTGCTCATTCGGCATCACCTCCGTTCGTTTGCTGTTCATAGATTTCACGGTAAATCGCACAGCGTTCGAGAAGCTCCTCGTGTGTGCCGGCATCCACAATCTGTCCGCCGTCCATAATCAGAATCCTGTCCGCATCCTGCACGGAAGCCACACGCTGTGCGATGATAATCTTGGTCGTTTCGGGGATATAAGTACCCAAACCTTCCCGAATCTTGGCGTCCGTTTTGGTATCGACAGCGCTGGTCGAGTCGTCGAGGATAAGAATCTTCGGCTTTTTCAGCAGTGCCCGTGCGATACACAGACGTTGCTTCTGTCCGCCGGATACGTTGGTACCGCCCTGCTCGATGTGCGTGTCATAGCCGTCGGGGAAGCTTTGGATAAAATCGTCCGCTTGCGCAAGCTTGCACGCCTCGACAATTTCCTCGTCCGTGGCGTCGGCATTGCCCCAGCGCAGGTTTTCTTTAATTGTACCCGAGAACAGCAGATTCTTTTGCAGAACCATTGCCACGGCACTGCGCAGGGTGTCGATGCGGTAGTCCTTGACATCCACGCCGCCGACCTTGACCGTACCCTCGGTCACGTCGTACAGGCGGGGAATCAACTGCACAAGGGACGACTTGCCCACGCCCGTACCGCCGATGATGCCGATGGTCTGTCCCGAGCGGATATGCAGGTCGATGTTTTCAAGTGCATCCCGCTTCGCCTTGGCGGAATACTTAAACCGCACGCCGTCGAAATCCACCGAGCCATCCTTGACTTCGGTCACGGCGTCCTTTTTCTCGGTTAGAGAGGGCTGTTCGTCCAGCACCTCAAAGATTCGCTTCGCCGATTCGCCGGACATGGTAAGCGTGACGTAAATCATGGACAGCATCATCAAGCTCATCAAAATCTGCATACCGTAGACGAGCATGGAGGAAATCTGTCCGATGTTGATGGTCGTGCCGCCCGAGCGGATGCTGATGATCGAGCCGGCAATCAAAATGAAAATCATGTTGAAGTACATGCAGAACTGCATCAGGGGCATGTTGGTGTTGACGATGCGCTCCGCACGGGTGAAGTCCTTGCAAATTTCCTCGGCGGCAACGCCGAACTTCTTTTTTTCGTACTCCTCACGGGAGAAGCCCTTGACCACACGCATGGCACGGACGTTTTCCTCGATGGATTCGTTCAGCCGGTCGTATTTGCGGAACACGCTTTGGAATGCGGGCATGGCGTATTTGCCGATGAGAATCAGACCCACTGCCAACAGCGGAATCACAACGACAAATGTGAGCGCCATCTTGCCGCCCATGCGTGCCGCCATGACGGCGGAGAAAATGAGCATCAGGGGACTGCGGATGGCGATACGGATGAGCATCATGTACGACATCTGCACATTCGTCACGTCCGTGGTCAGCCGGGTGACCAGCGAGGACGAGGAAAACTTGTCGATGTTTTCAAAAGAAAATGTCTGCGTTTTTTGAAAAATATCGTGGCGCAGATTGCGGGCAAATCCTGCCGAGGCACGGGCGGACGTGAAGCCCGCAATGCCGCCGCACGCCAGAGAAGCCACTGCCAACAGAATCAACTGCAACCCGATGTACAGGATGTGCCGCATCGGTGCAGACGCCTTGATGTCGTTGACCATATTGGCGGTGATGAACGGGATATACGTCTCGATAATCGCTTCACCAACGATGAACAGGATCGTCAGGATGGTGGGCGTCTTGTATTCCCGTATACATTTGGACAATCGTTTAATCATGAATCGACTCCCCTTCCGTTTGGGTATTTTTTTCGTTTAGGTGCATGAAAACACGCCGTATACTCTCGAGCGCACGGCAAAACTCCGTGCGGTCGTCCTCGGGCATAGACTCAAAAAAGGTGCGGTAGTAGACGGCGTCCTGCGAGAGGAAGCGGTCGATATATTCCTGCGCATGGTCCGTAATCTGCAAGCGAATGATGCGCCGGTCGTCGGGGTCGGACGCCCGCTCGACAAATCCGCGTGCAATCATCCTGTCCACAATTTTCGTCATCTGCTGTTTGGATGTGTGCGTGCATCGGGCAAGCTCGCTCATCGTCATATTGGGACACTCTCCGAGAATCCGAATACAGTAGTACATATTCAGACTCACGCCCTCTGCCAGCAGTGCCTTGAACGGCTTTGCGATATAACAGTACCACGGCGGCATGATGGACAGCAGCATATCCTGCATATCCTTTGTCTGCATGGATTGTACCTCCTTCTTGATAGTTCACTTTTATTTACAGTCAATAAAGCATTCCCATTGTACAGCACTCTCCAAAAAATGTCAAGCCAAAAGCCAAAAAGTTCACAGATTCGCCTCATTTGAACAGCTTCCCATGATTTCCTCGTCTGTCCGAGAAAGACAGAAAAAGCTGATACAGCCATCCCCCACGCCGAAAAATACTTTTTTGACAATATTCAAAAATCCCCCGAAGATCCTGCTCTTTATAAAGCATTCTCTTCGGGGGGGACGTTTTACGGTTGCGCCCGAATTACTTTGGGGGCACGACCAAAAAATTTAATACCACAGGAATCCAAGCAGCAAAACACGGATCAGCATCTGCCACCATGTATATTTTACGGTAACGATGCACTCTGCAGTTTTTTCACCCTGCACAGAATGTGCGGTGATTTTAGCAGTACCTTTTCCCATGGGCAAGAGTTCTCCTGTGTTCTCGTTGACAATTACAACTTTCTCATTTGAGGATGTCCACGTAACATCTTCGGATGCAGTCAACAAGTAGATTCCGCTCTTATATGTCAGTGTGACATTGGTTTCGCTCAGCGTCAGTCTGGTTGCCGGCAATTTCTTTACGCTCTTGGTTTCCGTGTAACCACAAGTCATGCAGAGACGTTCCTGCTCGCCTTCCTCATACTCTGTAGGCTCTTGCGTGACTTCCCATTCGTCAAAAGCGTGACCCGTTGCGTTCACATAATCCGATTCGACGATCGCATCACACCATATACAATAATAAACGGTATATCCTTCTTCTGTACAAGTCGGATCCACAACGGTCTCTGTCTCAAACTCATGTCCATGCGCATCAAGAGTTTCTGTGTAGCTGCTCTCACAGATTGTACAGGTATACTCTTTGTACCCATCTTCTTCACAGGTCGCATCCACTGTATTGACCAGTTCATAGTTGTGATCGAGTGCATCGATGGTTTCCGTGTAGATGTCCCCGCAGTTTGCACAGGTATACTCTTCGTACCCCTCTTCTGTGCAAGTTGGGTTTTCGGTGTACGTCAACTCGTAGTCATGATCGGTTGGATCCGTGTAATCATCCTCATAGGTGTCGCCGCAGCGGTAACAGGTATAGGTGGTATATCCCTGTTCTGTGCAGGTCGGTTCGGTCACTTCTACATCATAGTCGTGTCCTGTGGGATCCGTGTAATCATCTTCATAGGTGTCATCGCAGACAGTGCAAGTATAGGTTGTATATCCCTGTTCTGTGCAGGTCGGTTCGGTCACTTCTACATCATAGTCGTGTTCTGTGGGATCCGTGTAATCATCCTCATAGGTGTCGCCGCAGCGGTAACAGGTATAGGTTGTATATCCCTGTTCTGTGCAGGTCGGTTCGGTTACTTCCGCATCATAGTCATGACCAAACGCATCAATGGTTTCCGTGTAGATGTCCCCGCAGTTTGCACAGGTATACTCTTCGTACCCCTCTTCTTCACAGGTCGCATCCACCGTTTCGGACAGCCAGTAGTCGTGTTCTGTGGGATACGTGTAATCATCCTCATAGCTATCGCAGCAGACAGTGCAAGTATAGGTGGTATATCCCTGTTCTGTGCAGGTCGGTTCGGTCACTTCCGCATCATAGTCATGACCAAACGCATAAATGGTTTCCGAATAACTGTCCTCACAGTGTTTGCAGGAATATACTTCGTATCCATCTTCTTCGCAGGTCGCTTCCACCGTTTCGGTCAGCCAATAGTCGTGTTCTGTGGGATCCGTGTAATCATCCTCATAGCTATCGCCGCAGACGGTGCAAGTATAGGTGGTATATCCCTGTTCTGTGCAGGTCGGTTCGGTCACTTCCGCATCATAGTCATGACCAAACGCATCAATGGTTTCCTTGTAGCTGTCCCCGCAGTTTGCACAGGTATACTCTTCGTACCCCTCTTCTTCACAGGTCGCATCCACTGTTTCGTTCAGCCCGTAGTCGTGTCCTGTGGGATCCGTGTAATCGCCCTCATAGCTATAGCCGCAGACAGTGCAAGTATAGGTTGTATATCCCTGTTCTGTGCAGGTCGGCGCAACAACTTCTGTTTTTCCATAATCGTGGTCATGGTAGTAACCGTCATAGTCATAATAAATTTCTGTATCCTGATTGAATAAAGAGACCGAATCCAGTGATTCAAATTCGATAGCATTCCATTCCTCTTCCGAGCCGCCGTAATACACTTCCTGCAGTTTTCTGCAGTTAAAGAATCCAAACGCATCCAGGCTACTTACTGTGTTCGGAATATAAACGCACTCCAGCGCAGAGCAACCGTAAAATGCCTCGCATATGTTCTGCACACCATACGGCACAGTAAATTCGGTCAACGCTGTGCACCCCGAAAAAATACCGTCTTCAAGCGTTTTTATGCCGGGTTCAATCGTTGCATCCCATAAAGCTATACACTCGCTGAAGGCGCTTTTGCCGATTTCCTTAACATTGTTCGGAATATAAATGCTCTCTATTGCACTGCAAGAATAAAATGCATGGTTCCCTATTTTTGAAACAGTCTCAGAAAAGTCAATCGTTTGCAGATTTGCGCATCCATAAAACGCACACCCTCCGACACTGGTCACGCCATCAGCAACAACAACACTCTTTATATAGCTCTTGTAGGACTGCCATGGTGCGGTATTATATCCATAGTCGTTCATCGCACCGATACCCTGAATCATGATCTCTCCAGTGCCGGTATTCAACGTCCATGCAACATTATCACCGCATACGCCACTATGGTTTGCCGCTGACACAAGCATTCCCAATCCCATTGCCGGTGCAGTCCCAAACAGCATTAGCACACACAATACGATTGCTGCCATTCTTTTTTTCATTATAATATCCCCTTTTGATTTTTTTACATCTCTGTTCACCGGTTAATACCAAATGAACCCCAACAAGAAAATGACGATAGGCCAGTATATTCTATTGCAATTTAAATATCCTCGTCAATATTTTCTCTTTTTATGGTTGATGTTTTGAATAAGTGCTGGATTCCCAATAGATGCATCATCTGCCGATTCATCATCTCTCTTTCGTTTAGCCCTTTTACAAAAACAACTCAACAGCTATGAACGATTCCACTGGGCGGCCGTTTTGCCGACGCAATCCGCACAGTACTGACAAAGACGAGCAATGTGAATTTCTCGTGCACGATGTCGATAAAGTTGTTTTGCCGCTTTTGTTCTGGTCCGCTTTCTCCCAAAAATGGCATCCACATGGATCGTACGCTCCGTTTTGGCGCCTCCTTTTCGTATTTTGTAAATTAGAATTTAAATAATTTTTTCAAAAGTTCTATATTCACAACCATAAGTATATATTAACAGATTTATTCGAGGATGTCTATCCAATGACAAAAGATATAATCAAATCTTAATAATCTTAAACAAATCTTAAAATTATTTAGTTTTTTATATTTCTTTTTTCCATTTTATTTTGCAACATAATTTTCCTTTTCCACCAATTCCCTGCCTTGTGCGGAGCAGATCCAGTTGTAGAGGATGCGTTCGGGAGAATCCTCTGCAGCATCCTTGCGGATAACCACATAGAAATCGTTCGTCAAGCCGTATTCGCCGCTTCCGATCGTTTCGTTGGATGGCTGTACGCCGTCGAGTGCAAGGATTTTGCTGGAATCCAGCTTGTCGTCCTCCATATTCGTCAGGTAATAGTACACCGTGTAACCGAGGGCATTTTCACAGCCATCGTACTGTGCGACGGCTTCCAGCAGTCCGATCATCGAGTCGATCATCAAATCCCTCGGAGGACTCATCAGCGCATCGCCAAGGTTAATGAGCTTATCAAACAGTGTCTGGCTGCCGCTGTCCCTGTTGCGCTGATAGGGCAGAATATCTGCGTTTTTGCCCCCCACTTCGTTCCAGTTCGTGATCTTGCCGGAATAGATTTTTTTGATCTGATCCAGCGTAAGAGAGTCCACCTGATTGTCTTTGCTGCAAATAAACACCAGGGCATCTGTACCAATCGGCGTCATCTCCAGTTCTGTTCCGCTGTCTGCGATGTATTTCTTGGCTTCCTCGCTGGGCTCATACGCCAGCAGAATGTCAAAATCGCCATCGATGATCGCTTTATAATTATCCGTTGTGGAACCGGCGAACGTGATTAACTCGTTTGCCTCGTCACGCTTGATGCCCAATACGGTTGCCGTGACCGCTTCGCCCAGCGGCAGGTTTGCAAGTGAGCCGCCCATGCGCGGATAGTTTTCGAGCGTGAACGTGAAAGCGTTCTGCAAAGTGGTTTCTTCGGCAGCAACGCTGACGGGAGCTGCCTGCGTTTGCGTTGTGTTTCTTTCGGGTGCTGTGGGCGTGCCGCAGGCAGAGAGCCAAAGCAGCGCTGCCGCAAGAATAATGATCCATGTTTTTTTCATAGTTTTTCCTCCTTAACCGGCCGATGCCACGAACATACGCAGCAGTATTTTTTCTGTGTTCAGATTTTCGACAAATGAAAAACCGTTCCGAATGCCGACACAATACGCCGTGCCGTCCACTTCAAAAACCTCCAAAAAGGATTTGCGGTATATCACACTTTGCGTTTGCAGATCAAGCAGCACGTCATCACTTGCGCCATTGTAGTCCTTGAAAAGAAGCCACCGATCTGCGTAACCCCTCTTTTGATGATCCTCGGTTTGCAAAATAGTTTTTCCGCTCTGCAAATCAATAACGTCTCGATGATAAACAGAATCATCCTGCTCATTCGATTGGAAATGCTCATATACAAAGAATCGGTTACCGATCGTATATGGTGAATTGTAGGTATTATAATCCTGTGCAAACTGTGACATATCCAGATCGCCATTTTTGCTCCAGTCAATCGGTTTGTCTGTTGCAAGTTCACAGTACGTCAAAGCATCCGCTCCGGCTTCCTGTGATTGATAACACACCTTGCCGAAAATCATGACGAGGCGGGGCTCTTGCGCATGAATCGAGCCTACAGGCTGCAGCGACGCATCGTAGCATTGGAACCCGTTGTCTTGCTCCACGCAAAGCATTGTTTCATCTGCAGCTGTTTCGCCCTCGACCCATTGAACCGACATACCCTTGTGAACCGTTGGCATACGATCCTTTCCGGAAATATCCACCAGCTTTTGCTTATCCTCCCCAAAAGATAAAAGAATATAGTCGCCGAATTCTTCCACATGAGAAACATTCTTTTCGTTGCGCAAAATCCTGTTTCCTTCAAGATCGTAAAAGCGATACCCTTCCTGATCGTAAAAGTACAGACATCCGCACCGCATGACCGGGGCACCTCCCTCGTTCGCAGAATACCCCGCCATTGCGGTATTGGACAGCGTTTTGATCCGCTGAAAGTTCATGTCATATACCGCAACGCAGTCGTACCATGCACTGCCCTCCTGCGCTTCTGCGTATGCATTCGGGATCAGCACCACACGATCCTTTGTGAACATATGGAAATGACTGTACGGAATCTCCAGTATCTTTGAACCTTTTATATTCACCAGATAACTACTGCGGCACTCACCGGGATCCTCCTCATGGATCTGCGACGCCGGAACATTTGTCTGGTCGTAGACAGACAGCAGGTAGAACATCTCCCCGTTTGGCGCTGTGTCTACAGATATCCATTTGTACACGGCGTCTACCACGATTTTGCCGTCTGTTGTCATCAGACCGTAACGGAAGGAAGTCTCCGGCATTGCGCCCTCTATTTCATGGATATTTCCAAAATCCTGCACCACGCCGATAAACGGCACCAAAGCCCCGTAGTCATTGCGTGCAATCAAGTGATCCTGATATGTGTCATACCAGCGGTCAGCCATTGTTTTTGCATCATAGCGCCCTATGTCCGGCAGCGACTCCAGCTGAAAGGAGACCCGCTGCGGCACAGTTTGTTTTTCGTCCGTCTCGATGTTCGTCGTGCACTCCGTTTCCTCCGGCAGATCATTCGGCTCCCGTGCCTTTTTCTCGTGGCTGGTATAAATCGCCAAGCAAACAGCAGATACTATAAAAATGGAAACTGACAGACAGATAATAATGTTTTTTTTCGTATTCTTCATCTTGCTTTCCCCTTTACTTTTGCGATAACGGAATGTCGAACATCCTTTCGTAAATAGAGTATCATACTGTCCTCCTGTTTTCATGCGTATGTCATAAATACTATGCTTTTTGTAAAAGATAAACCGTACGGCGTAGGGCAACGCTTTAAAGCCGCAAGCAAAGAGGCAGCAGCACAGCTTGATTCCATGCCGCTACTTGTGTTTCGTAGGGTAAAGGAAAGAGAGAGTTAAATCCCTTTGTCCTCATTTTCAAAGTCTTCAATGGTGGCATAAAGGGAAAACCCATAAATCTTTTGAACCTTTTTCGTTTCTGCAATCTGGTATTTTCCGGAGCCGCCGTAACCGTCCTGTCCATTTTTGTACAGTGTGAAGCCATAAGGATTAAGCTCGGAATTTATTGCTTGCTTATAGCTGTCATATTTGCCTTCCTTGCCGCTTCCGTCCGCATCTACTGCATACAATGCACCGTCCTCGTAATCATATCCGTCCTCGTTGTCTAAATACAGACCAATACCGCCGGTATATCCAGGGTCTGTAATTCCCTTGACCCATACAAATTTATTGTTCCGGATTTGATAAATGTCATAATCCGCACTCCATGCCATATGCGACATGAAACGACTGATGCATATGATATTTTCCTCTGTCAAGAACACTTCCTGTGCTTCGCCCCGATAATCACCGTGTAACGTTTCATCATAGATGTCGCTTGTCGCAGCCCCATCGCCCATATAGCGCTGCACCAGCACATCCGAAACGACGGCTTTGTTTCCTGTCGGTACAAAATAATACAAAGCGGTTGTTTCAGCGGATCCGTTCTTTGCAGGGATGCGCTCAAAAGCCAGCATTTCCGGCTGACCATCTCCGTTCAGATCACGCAGAATATGCCCTGATGATTCCGGGTCAAAACGTGCTTTCCAGCACGCCTCCAGCAGCTCCGTTGCACCGGATGCATTTTTATCCATAAAATCAGTGCGATCCGGTTGATACGCCGTTGCCGATCCCTCCGTTGTTTCTTCGACCGTCGTTTCCTCACTTGTCAGTTCCTCCGTCGTTGTTTCGGATAAGGTGCTCGTTTCGGTGACCGGTTCCGTTTCCGGTTCGATATACAGCTCCTCCACAGGCTTCGCACCACAGGCCGCAAGGGCGGCCAGCAGCACAAGTGTCACCATAAACGCAGGCAGTCTTTTCATTTTCTTTCCTCCTTATTCTTGTGTAAAAGCGATCCACTGAATGTCTGTCATCGGTTCATAAGCATCCATTTCGTCATAGAACGCTTCATACTCCGCTTGAGAGATTGTTGTCGTTTCGGACAGTTCATTAAACGCCCAATACTCATGAGAGTAATACTCTTTTCCCATATCCATGCTGACGCCTTTGCCGGATACCAACGCTCCATCCTCCTCTACGGTGTATAACGCATATTCACCGCTTATGGATTGACTGTCGTAGAGTATCGTTCCGTCTGCATGAATTGTGAAGCATCCCCTCCATCCGAGATTGTCGCTGAACAGCCGTGCAGGTTTTCCTTCCGAACAGCCCCACGCATCATAAATCCGCATATTATCCGGATTCACTTCGTCCCCGTCATTGCCGGCAATAAACAGCTCCGGCTGTCCGTCGTTGCATAAATCGATCAAGGCATAATACAAATTCGTAATTTCACGGCCAAGTACGATACTGCCAACATATCCGCCCTCCGGGTATTCCTCGGTCGGCGTGTACTTTGTGCGAATACCGTTCTGATACGCTTCCAGAATAATACGATACGGACTACCGGCAAATGCAGACTGTTCTTTTGCATCTGTCTCCGGCTCGGCAACCGTGGACGCCGTGGATTCGTCCATCGTTGTACCCGGCATGGAGATATTCTGCTGTGTGTTCGATTCCTTTGCAATCTGCTCTTGTGCTCCGCAGGCTGCAAGCGTGGATGCAATGGATAGGGCTAAAAGAATTGCTGAAATACGTTTCATTTTTTCTCATTCTCCTTGTTTTTGATAGGTTTTCGCAACAAATATATCCGGCATTACCCGGCGATCCACGGAGCAAAAAACTGCTCAATTTCCTTCGGCTCCATTACTGCGCTTCCTTTCAAAGCGCCTTCTTTTTCGGGGCAGGCATCTATGCCGCTGTTCATCGGATCATACCACGCCGGCACAAACCGATCATACTGTTCTTGGTATTTTTCTTCATCGACAACGGCTCCGTGGATAGAATACTCAACCTTCCCGTCTTTTTCAAACCCCGTGGTATCCTGCTTTTTGCTTTCCCAGTCTGTAAACAAACTCCCATTATCCAGATGGTAAACGTAGACGGCGTGTATCCCACTGCCAATATAATCTCCAACGATCACGTTTTCCTTTTCACGGAAATACACCACGCCGAACGATCCCAATCCGGGAAACGATACCACCTTTCCATGATCGATGGTCAAAATGGTTGCTGTTCCGACATGAGAGTCGCTGTCCGTAACCATCACTTCCGGTATATCGTCATCATCCATATAGTAAAGTGCAAAGGTGGAGTAGGACATATAGTCTTGCTCGCCGCTATCAACAAGCCGCTTGCTTTCATTGTATTTTTCTAACAAAAAATCCTTATACGCAAATGCCCACGCTGTGTCCTTTTCCGATGCAGTCAGCTGCGCGGCTTGCACTTGTGTTTCGGTAGGCACTGCGGAAGTTTCCGCTGCTGTCTCTGTAGCCACAGTCGTTTCTGTAATCGCAGCTGTCATTTCCATGGTCTGCTCTTCGTTACGGTTTGCCGCCGCAGAAATGTCTTCGCTTGCCCTGCACGCCGAGAGCAGCCAGCAGAATACTCCCACTATAAACAAGTATATCATCTTTTTCATTATTATTCATAACCTCATTTATTTCTTGAGATAACCTAACATCTTCTCGTAGACAGATTATCATAATACTCGCCTGTTTTCAATACTTTTGAAATAAATAGTATGCTTTTTGTAAAAATCAAAAACGAAATCCCTTGAAACAACTGAATAACGAAGAAGGGCTCGAGAAATCGGCGAGATCCGATTTTCCGAGCCTTGGTTTATGTCTGCTTTCGATTTGTTTTTCTCCGAAAGAAAAAGGATAGGTAATTGTATCAAAACTACCTATCCTTCGTGGCAAAGTTTGGTTATTTGGATACAATGCAACCATTTTCCGTGAAACTTTGCGCTGTATGGGAAACCTTTGCTCAATAGCCAGTAAACATTTGCGTGAAAAGGGCAA
>JAQXLO010000032.1 GCA_029012165.1 Oscillospiraceae bacterium
CATCCGTGCATAGCTGACATAGCGGTCGCTCTCCGGCTGGGTCATGGCGCTGAGCAGCTCGCTTTCGTCCCTCGACAGCGTCCACGGCGCATTGCTCTCCAGCTGCACACCGCTGCCGCGCAGAAGCGTTGCGGAAGAGACGTACCAGCTGCCGCCCTTGTAAAAGGGATTGGCGCTGTTGCAACCGTCGCCGAAAAGCGGGTCTGTCGGATCCTCGGGAAGCCTTTGGGAAAACCAAGTCAAATGTGCCGGCGAAAAAACCGTATCCTCTGCTGTACCATAACCCTGCTGAATATAGCTCGTCTCCATGCAGGCGAGTGCCGAAAACGCCCAGCAGCTGCCGGAGCCGCCCTGATTTTTGACGGCTGTGACCGTGCCCAGCTGTCGGGAATCGTAGGCTTCGGGGATATTCGCCTGCGCAGCCGCCGAAACCATGCCGAAATCGGGCTGTACGACCTGCCCGTTTTCATCGACATAGTAGTCCATGCGCACATTGCCGTCGGCGTCGGTCTCGCCCGTCACCAGTGTATACAGCTTCTCACCCCTCTGCGCCGCCCGTGCAGCAAACAACCACGGACTGGGCAGCACGAAAAGCAGTACAAGCCAAAAAGCAAGAATCGTTTTGCAAGTTTTTTTCATGCCGGCTTCCCCTTTGTTCTGTATCTTTTCGCTAAATAATGTGTGCGTGCACGCACGCATATACATATACTGCTCCTTTTTCAGTATACCATATCCGGCGACCGTATGCAATTCCCGACCGCTTTTTCGGCGTAGAAAAAGGTGCGCTGATTTTGTATAAATATTACAAAAAAGCTATTGCATATGCCGTCGGTTTCTGCTATGATTGTAGTAAAATGAGTAAAAGGAGCGTGCATTTTAGATGCGACTTCCCTATAAACTGACGGCACAGCCGACCCGGTTCTGCAAGCAGTTTGCCGCAGACAGCCCCGATGTGCCGAAGGCGCTGTTCAGCGTTGTCAACCAAGTGCCGGATCTCTCCGGCTTTCCCCTGCCCCTGCCCTCCCGCAAAAAGGACTACACCTGTTTTGTGTGTGACGGCGGTGTGACATGGTACGGCGCCAAAACCGGTCTGACCCGCTACGAGCCGGGCGCCGCACGGGAAGATCTGGTGATCCAGTTTTTCGCCGCCGACCGTGATTTGCAGGACAACTGCGTCCTCGGGCTTTTGCTCACGGACGGCGTCCTTTGGGTGCGCACCGAGACCGGCGTCACGAGCATTGAGATCCGTCTCGTCACCCCGGAGGAAAAGGCAAAGCTTCTTTTGGAAGAATCGAGAAATGTGGTGGATCGCAGAGGTATGTACAGCCAGAAAAGACTGGCGATCCCCCGTGATCTGTCCAGCAAGATGCCCTACGGTCACTCCGACAATGACGGCGGCTTCACCGCAGGGTTCAGCGTGGCGGAGATGTTCCACTACGCCGTCTGCAAGCGTGAAAAAGGTCCCGATCACCCCGACACCATCGCCGCAAGAGAAGCAGCGGTGCGTGCGTGCGAAGCGTGCCTTCTGCTGATGCACATCCACGGCCGTGGTGACGGCTTCATCGCCAGAAGCTATATGTGTCCCGACGAACCCGTCCCCGAGGACGGCGTCTATTTCCGACTGCACGGCGACAAAGCCACCTGTCTCGACACCCCTGCCACCCGCAAGGTCGGCTCCTTTTTGTCCATGTACGGCGTGGATGCCGACCGCTCCGACCCCGCCAACATCAGTGAATCCAGCTGGGCGAACATGGAGATCGACGCCTCCCACCCCGTCCCTGAGCGCCTTGCCAAGCTGTACACCGACCTGGGCTACTCCCGTGACGGCATCTTCTACAAGGCGGACACCAGTTCCGACGAGGTGACGCTGCACTTTATGCAGATGACCATCGCCCACGACATCCTCGGCGAGGACGACCCGGAGCTGGACGAGCTGATCAAAATGTCCGCACGGGGACTGATGGCACACATTATCGACCACAACTACGAGTTCTGCGACTGCACGGGCGAGCCGACGACTTGGGCAAAGTGGAGCGAGCGCTACTTCTCCACCGGCATCGGCTACATTGATGCGTGTCTGAACTCGGCGGAGGTACTGGCATACCACAAAATGACCATGCACATCACCGGCGAGGAGGGTCGCTGGAAGGAGAGCTACGACAAGCTCATCGCACAGGGCTACGCCGACCTGCCGCAAAAGCACTTTGACCGTCTGACCCAGTCCACCATGGCCGACGGCATCCAGCCCGTTGAGGACATCATGTTCGGCGATCATATGCTCGCCGTGGTTTCCCTGTGGATGCTCTGCACGCTGGAGACCGATCCTGTTCTGGTAGAAAAATACAGAAAGGGCTTCCGCTCCTGGCGTTCCTCTCTGGAGCGGGAATACGATCCCGGCTACGATCTGCCCTTTGCGCTGGCTTGCCCGGACGAGGAGATCGACATGGATCGTCTGGCGCAGTGGCTGTACCGCATGAACGCCTCCCGTCTTGCCAGCGGCGTCTCCACCACCGAACGCCACGACACCGCCGTACATACCCTCCTAGGCGGCAAAAAAGAGACCTCTTGGCTCATCCCCAACGACGAGCACTTTATTTCCAAATATGACCGCAATCCCTTTGAATACAAAAACGAAGATTCCGGCGGCTGTACCCATGTGGAAAGCTGCTACCCCTACACCTTCGCCTACTGGATGGGCAGATACTACGGATTCTTTACGGAATAAGGAGAATATGACATGGGAAAACAAATTCATATCATCGGCAACGCCCATCTTGACCCTATCTGGCTCTGGCGCTGGCAGGAGGGCTGCGGCGAAGTGCTGCAAACCTTCCGTGCCGCCATTGACCGCCTGAACGAAAACGAGGACTTCATCTTCACCTGCTCCTCCGCCTCCTACTACGACTGGGTGGAGCAGATCGACCCTGACCTGTTTGCCCAGATCAAAGCCATGATCGAAAAGGGACGCTGGGTGCCCGTCAACGGCTGGTGGGTGCAGCCCGACTGCAATATGCCCTCGGGCGAAAGCTTTGCCCGTCAGGCACTGTACAGCCAGCTGTACTACTACAAAAAATTCGGCCGCATTTGCAAGACCGGCTACAACGTGGACTCCTTCGGTCACTGCGCCAACCTGCCCCAGCTTCTTTCGCTGGGCGGGATGCGCACCTATGTCATGATGCGTCCCGGCTTTCACGAAAACCCGGAGATCCCCAAAAAGCTTTTCTGGTGGGACGGCCCGGACGGCAGCCGTGTGCTGACCTATCACATCAG
>JAQXLO010000033.1 GCA_029012165.1 Oscillospiraceae bacterium
GTACATCCGCCTTGAAAAACTGAATACGGTCGGACACCCCTGCCCGAAGTGCATTGGCTTTGGCAAGCTCCAGCGAATTTTCATCTATATCCGAAGCATAACAAAAGAAATTGCAGTTTCTGTCCTCCAGCGATTTTGCCCGTTCCCGCTCCTCTTTCCAGATGCTTTCCGGGATACTGTCCCACCGCTCCGCCGAAAAATGACGGTGCAGACCGGGAGCGATGCCCATGGCCATCATGGCGCCCTCCACGGCAATCGTGCCGGAGCCGCACATGGGATCATACAGCATATGGTACGGACGCAGTCTCGACACATTGCAGATGGCCGCCGCAAGCGTTTCCTTCAGCGGCGCCTCCGCTGCCTGCAAACGATAGCCACGCTTGTGCAAGCCGAAGCCGGAGGTATCAATCAAAAGGCTGACTTTATCCTTCATAATGGAAAACTGAATCTGATGCACGGCGCCCGTTTCCGGGAACCACTCCAAATGATAGCGCTGTTTCAATCGCTCCACAACCGCCTTTTTAATGATAGACTGGCAATCACTGACAGAGAACAGGGCGGAATTGATGGAATACCCTTTTACGGGAAAAGCTTCATCCGCAGGAATCCAATCCTCCCATGGCAGAGCTTTTGTCCCTTGAAACAGCTCCTCGAACGTCCGAGCCTCGAAAGACCCGACTAAAATTTGAATCCGCTCCGCATACCGTGCGCAGATGTTGGCACGTGCCAGCATATGCGCATCGCCCGAAAAAAGCACTCTGCCATTTTCGGCGCAGACATTTTCCGCCTGCATTGCACGAAGTTCTTCGGCAATCAGCCCCTCGATTCCAAGCAGGCAGGGAATAACAAAATTCATGGATGTATCGACTCCAAAAATACGATTTGATATAAAAACTATACCATACATACGATTAAAATGCAACTTTTATTTCCAAGACAACGGTTTTACTCCGTTTCACGGAAGATTTGCGCTTCTATGTTGGCGCAGTATTTTGTCCGTCCTTTTGGTGTAAATTACCATGAAAAAAAGACTCCACTTTCGTGAAGTCTTTTTGTGGCTGGGACGGCTGGATTTGAACCAGCGGATGCGGGAGTCAAAGTCCCGTGCCTTACCCCTTGGCTACGCCCCAAAATATCGAAGTATAAACAAAAAGCAAGGCTCACACCTTGCATTCTTTTTAATGGGGTGGGTAATCGGATTCGAACCGATGACCTCCAGGGCCACAACCTGGCACTCTAACCAACTGAGCTATACCCACCATACGGTTGTCTCAACGACTTTGATAGTATACTCTATTTTGCAGTTTTTGTCAAGCATTTACTACAAATTTTTTAAATAATTTTGCATTCCCCATACCGCTGACGGCACAGGGAATGCAAAAGAACGATGCTCAAAGATCTCTGGAAGCGATCACATTGATGCCGGTGCCGAGAATGTTTTCCAAAACCACGTCTCCGCACTTGACGGGAGAAGTCAAATGCACCTTCTTTAATGCATTGACTGCGTCAAAAAGCATCCCCTTGGGAATCGCCTGCTCCGTGCGGACGGGCATTCTGCCGTGAGACGCACCACTGATCGCCACAGTCGTCGTCAAAACACGGGTGGGATTTTTCAATTCGTTGCGTCCGTACTCTGCGCCACGCTTACAGGTATTGCCTGTGACGGCGTAGTCATTCTCTTCATCGACTTGTAAACGGCAGCCCATGGGGCAACCGATGCAGGTAAGTTCTGTCATTGTGTTACGCCTCCTCTGCGGACACCGTAATGGTATCGAAGCCTTTCAATTTTTCTGTGGGAATGACGATATGCTGCATTTCTCCGGGCGCCATAAACGGGCGCTTAAAGACCTGAATCTCCGTGTCGCCCGAGGATACAACAATCTTGCTCTTGCCAAACACACGGCGAACACGGAAGAACACGTCGATCTTTTCTGCGGCAGTTTCCTTGTGCAGCTTCTGCGGCACAGTATAGCCGACCGAATCACCGTTTGTGAAACGAATTACATCGCCTTTTACGGAGCCTTTCAGAACATAATCGGCGG
>JAQXLO010000034.1 GCA_029012165.1 Oscillospiraceae bacterium
TCACCGAAAACGGCCCCCAATCCGCCGCCATGGCGCTGAAAGCGGGCTGTGATCTAAATTGCGGCTGTGTTTACGCCTGTATTATGCAGGCACTGCATCAGGGGCTGATCGAGCGGGAGGATATCGCCCGTGCGGCGGTGCGCCTGTTTACGACCCGTTTTCTGCTGGGCGAGTTTGAGGAGCATCCGCCCTTTGCGGATATTTCGCTGGACGTGGTGGACAGTCCCGCCCATCAGGCGCTCAACCGCAAGATGGCGCAGGAAGCCATGGTACTGCTGAAAAATGACGGCATTTTGCCTTTGGAGCCGTCTGCGCTTCGGTCGGTGGCAGTCATAGGTCCCTGCGCCGCCTCCATTCCCGTATTGGAGGGCAACTATTGCGGAACCGCAGGGGAGTACATCACACTGGCAGACGGCATTCGCCGTGCCCTGCCGGATGCTCGTGTCTATGTGGCGCAGGGAAGCCATCTCTACCGTGACCGCACTGCGTCCAACACGGAAACGGATGACCGCATCTCCGAGGCGGTGAGCTTTGCGAAGATGACCGATCTCACCATTCTGTGCGTCGGGCTGGATCCCACCATCGAAGGCGAAGAGGGGGACGCTTCCAATGCATACGCCGCCGGGGACAAGCGGGATCTGTATTTGCCGGTCAGCCAGCAGCATTTGGTGCAGGCGGTATGCAAGGTCACGAAAAATGTGATCGTGGTCGTCACCGCCGGCAGTGCCATGGATCTTGGCGTTGCGAACAATCACGCCAGAGCCATTCTGCACGCATGGTATCCCGGTGCACGGGGCGGTGAAGCGGTGGCAGACATCCTGTTCGGCCGCTGCAGTCCCTCCGGGCGTCTGCCGGTGACGTTCTACCGTGGGGATGACCCGCTTCCGGATTTCACCGAGTATTCCATGGCGGGACGCACCTATCGCTATTTGCAGAAAGAGCCGCTGTACCCCTTCGGATTCGGGCTGAGCTACACCGAGTTTTCCTATGCGGATCTGTCCGTGGCGACCTCGGAACAGGGGGCGACAGTCACGGTGTCCGTCACCAATACCGGCGGGTGTGCCGGTCGAGAGGTGGTACAGGTGTATGCCGCCATGCACGATAGCCGCTATCCCGCCCCGCAGCTGCAGCTGTGCGGATTTACCAGCGTGATGCTCCAGCCCGGCGAAACTGCCCGGGTGAAGGTGGATTTGTCCGCCTATTGGCTCCAAGTCGTGTCGGAGAAGGGCAGCCGTGTGGAGCCAGACGGCGGGATCACCCTGTATGTGGGCGGTCACCAGCCGGATGCACGCAGCCGTGAGCTGGGCTGTGCCGACTGCTTGGCATGGAGGCTGTAAGCGACCAAATTACGAAAATCCGTTTTAATGAATGATGAATAGAGAATAATGAAAAATGAATAATACAAAACAAAACTCCGCTCTCTTTCGAGAACGGAGCTTTGTTTTGAAAGTAAAGACCTATCTTAATACCAAATGTATACCCTGCCGACCGTTCGTTACAAAGTTCGAGATATCGTTAAAAGGTGCACACCCTTAAATCTCAATACACTTAGAAATGAAAGCCCTCGATAAACTGGAAGTTATATGCCGCAAATCACAAAGTAACTAAATTCATTGAAATTTTCATCAACCCAGCTCTTGAGTTCCGTAATCAACTCGTTGAGTATGCCACTTTCGCTTTGAGCATTGCTTTGGATAACTTCCCATTTTTCTTTATCAATTATTGTGACACCATAGTAATCAAAATCCGGGATTATCTTGAATAGTTCCAGACTGTCCATCAAGTCCATGTGCAACAGCAAGGAATCTTCTTTCCAGAAAACATCTTTGTAGTGTGCGTTATGCTGTCCCTTTTGAAACTCGAAATAACAAGAACCACCTGTTTGTTTTCGCTGTTTTTCATTGATAAAGAATTTCATATCATCACCTATAAATTCCGATTAGTCGAGCCATTTTACGTCTTCATGTTTCAAAAGAAAAATAAAAAAGCTGGACTCCAACCTCGATACGCATTGTATCAAAACTGGTGTCCAGTTATGGTGCGGATGACGGGACTTGAACCCACACAGTATTGCTACCACTAGAACCTGAATCTAGCGCGTCTGCCAATTCCGCCACATCCGCATATCCGAGTCGATATCTCGTCGGAACATTTGAGATTATACACGCATTTTGTGCAAATGTCAATACTTTTTTCAAAAAAATTTCGCCGGTTGACATTTTTTCGGAATACAATATAATAATAACTATACAACTATAAAGGAGCGAAACTATGCGAATTTGTGTTTACGGAGCGTCCAGCGAGGAGATTGATCCGAAATATATTGCGGCCACGGAGGTTTTGGGCGAGGAGATGGGCAGACGTGCCCACAGTCTTGTGTTCGGCGGCGGCGCATCGGGATTGATGGGCGCGGCAGCAAGGGGAATGACTGCCGCCGGGGGAAAGATTCTCGGCATCGCCCCGTCCTTTTTCGATGTGGACGGCGTGCTGTACGACAAGTGTACCGACTTCATCTACACCGAGACCATGCGGGAGCGCAAGTTTTTGCTGGAGGAAAATTCAGACGCATTCATCATTTCCCCCGGCGGGATCGGCACCTATGAGGAGTTTTTTGAGGTGCTGACCCTCAAGCAGCTGGGTCGCCACAACAAGCCCATTGCCATATTCAACGTGGGCGGCTACTACGACGATCTGCGCACACTGCTGGATAAGGCGGTGGAGGGCAAGTTTATGAAGGCGTGCTGTCACGAGCTGATGGCGTTCTTCGACGAGCCAAAGCCGATGCTGGACTATCTGGAGACGTGCGACACCACCCGGATGACCCCCGAACAGATGAAGTACCTTTGAGATGCGGCGGCATTCCCGAGGAATCGGGAGTGCCGTTTTCGTTTTATCGGCGCAGAAATGATTGACATAGCAAACCGATAATGATACAATAAAACATATTACCTTGAGGAAGTGTGATCCTATGCACAAGGAAAAAAAGAATGTGCCCATGCAGTTCCTCCTGCGCTTTTTGGAGGGCATTCTGATCGGCACGGGCGGCATTTTGCCCGGCGTCAGCGGCGGCGCACTTTGCGTGGTGTTCGGAATCTACCGACCGCTGATGGAGCTGTTTTCCAATCCCTTTAAGAATCTCAAAAAATATTTCTGGATGCTCTTTCCCTACGGGCTGGGCATCGGCGTGGGGTTCATCGGGCTTGCAGGACTGGTGGACTATGTCCTGCGTACCCATGAAGCGCTGGCAGTGTGCGCCTTTGTGGGGCTGATCCTCGGCATGGTGCCGCAGCTGTTTCGGGATGCAGGCGAGCAGGGCAGGGGCAAGGGCGACTGGGTGGCGCTGAGCATCAGCTTTGTTTTGCTGACGGCGCTGTTCCTGTATCTTCGCTACGGCGCCGGGATGCATATCGTGCCCAATGTGGGTTGGTGGCTGGTGTGCGGAGCGATCTGGGGACTGAATGTGATCCTGCCCGGCATGAGTTCCTCCTCCATGCTGATCTTCCTCGGGCTGTATCAGCCCATGCTTGCGGGCATCTCCCGCTTCTCCATGCAGGTGATTTTGCCCATCGGCGCAGGTGCTGTGCTGGTGATTCTCACACTGTCCAAGGCGGTCAATGCCCTGTTTTCCAAGCACTATGCCTTGATGTATCACGCCATCCTTGGCGCCGTATTGGCGACCGTTGTGCCGCTGATCCCCATTCATTTTTCCGGCGTGTGGGATGTGGTGCTGGATGCACTGTGCATCGCAGGGGGCTTTGTGGTTTCCCTGTTTTTGAACAAGGTCAGCCAAAAGTACCTGCACAAGGCCGAGGCACAGGACGGGGCGAGCGAAAATACTTAAAGTTCAATGGTATCTTGCATTGACATTTTCACAGAACGTGTTATAATTATATTTACACATGGCGAATAATTCTGTGAAATACCATGCAAAAAACAGAAAAGGAGAAGCAAGATGAAACGAATCAACATCCTGCGCAAAGCAAAGAAAGTACTGCTGTTCGGTCTTGTCGGCTTGCTGACGCTGGTCAGCGGTATGCTGAACAACGTCATGAACGGCGATGTGTATCCCTGCAAGTCTGAGGATCGCACCGTGGGACTGGAGGCGATGGAACGCAGTCAGGGCGTGACAACGGACGGCGAAAGCTGGATCTTCAGCGGCAAGACGTCCTTGGTGCGTGTCTCCCTCGATAATGAGGAGATCCTTGCGCTGAACAAAGAGGCGATCCCGGCGGAATTTGCGCAGTACGGCAGTGCCCATATCGGCGGCATCAGCTTTGCCAACGGCTATGTTTACGCCGCCATCGAGGACAGCAAGGTTTGGGAAAATCCCATCGTGGCGCTGTTTGACGTGGAAACTTTGACGTTCACGGGCAAGTATGTCCTCCTTCCCGGCAAGGGGAGCGAAAGTGAATATGCCCTGACCCGTGGTGTGCCGTGGGTGACCTGCGACATGGACAACGGCTGCTTCTATGTGGGCGAGTGCCGCAACACCAAGGAACTGTACGCCTTTGATCTGGAAACCTTTGCATACATCAAAACCATTCCGCTGCAAACAGAGGTGGACCGCATTCAGGGCGCCGAGATGTACAACGGCAGACTGTACGCCGCCACCAACGATGCGACCCGTGCCGTTTACCAGATCAGCCTGCGCACGGGCGAGGTGGTCAAGTACTTCGACCGCATTCTGTACCAGCCGAAGTGGATCGAGAATTTCGGCGGCGAGGGCGAGGACATCACGGTTCTGCCCATGGCGGACGGTACGGTGTTCCACGCTTTGAACATCGGCGCCATGTTCATCGACGCCAACCTGCGCCACTATGCGCCGGTTCCCGGCATCGACACTGCGCCGGAAAATATCCCTGAGGAGGACGACCCCGTTTATCCGCCCCGTCCTCAGGTTACCTACCTCGACAAGTATGTGGTGGATATTCTGGCGGGCAGCTCCTACACCCTGCAGGCAGAAATGAATGCAGAGGACACGACGTTTCCCTTTACCCAATACAAGGATGGGGACAACAGCGCAACCAAGGTGCGCCTGAGCTCTCTTGTGGGTGCAGATATGCCGAGCCTCGGCGGACTGGATGAAGTGCGGGTCGTTATCAAGGATTCCAAACTCTATATCGCATGGGCGACCGGCTATGTCCAGATGGAGGGTCAGGACATGGAGGACGTCATCAACTCCATGAAGGATATGGACGTGCATGAAATGTTCCGCACCGGTGAGCTGCAGTATGCCGGTGTGATCAGCGGCACGGGCTATGTCTGCGAGAGTTACCATATTCCCGAGGAAAATCTGGGCTACAACTTCTACTTTACCAGCAACGGTCTAACCCGCATGGAGGTTGTGGATCTGGAAACACGGCAGGTGACGGAGACCATGAGTATGTCCCTCAAAGCCGGCGTTTCGGACAAGAACGTCTTTACCCTCAGCGGCAGAGAGTACACCATGGAAGAGTTTGAGAAGATGTTTGAAGGCATTGCGGGCTAAACACGAAACAACAAGCAGCACGGTGAAAAAACCGTGCTGTTTTCTTGCTTTTTGGGGCATATTGTGCTATAGTGAATGGGTAAGAAAGGAAGCGATCGCTATGGCCTCGGGCATCCCCCATATTCTCAAACAACGAAACATACACAAGCCGCCTCTGCATTTTCGTGCGGACGGCACCTTTCATATTTTACAGCTGACGGATATCCACCTCGTTGACCCCGAAATGGACGACGACCCTGACCGCAGCATCCCCGAAAACAACGAGAAGAACACGTTCTTTGTCATGGAATCCTGCATTCGCCGCACACAGCCCGATCTGGTTGTGCTGACCGGGGACATCGTCAACGGCTTCTGGGAGGAAATGACCTACGACTATTTGCACAAGATCATCCGCAAGGTCTGCGCCGTTTTTGAAAAATACAATGTACCCTTTGCCCCGGTGTTCGGCAATCACGACAGCGAGCTGAACTTCCACCGGGAGATACAGATGACCCTGTATCTGGAGTCCCCTCTGTGCTACGGCACCCTCAACGCCGAGGACATGACGGGCTGCGGCAACTATCATTTGCCCATTCTCTCCGGCGATGGTACACACAAGGCGTACAACCTTTGGCTGATGGATTCCAACGACTACAACCGGGACGCAAACGGAAAGTTTATGCCCGGATACGACTATGTGCACGAGGATCAGATTGCGTGGTACGAAAAAACTGCGGCGGCACTGCGGGCGGAAAACGGCGGCGAACCGCTTCCGGCACTGCTTTTCCAGCATATCCCCGTGCAGCAGGAATATGATCGTATCGAGATCTCCGACACCCCCGCAGAGGACGTTCCGGGATTCATGGGCAAGGACGGCACCTGCTATTCTATGCCCGCTGCCCGCTGCGGCAGACTGCGGGAAACGCCCTGCCCCCCCGGCGGGAACCATCGGGAACAGTTTGACAGCTGGGTCAAGACCGGCGACATCGTGGCGGCATTCTTCGGTCACGACCATGTCAACGACTTTGTGGTGGAAAAGGACGGCATTCTGCTCATTCAGACCCTGTGCGCCGGTTTTTCCACCTACGGTTTGGAGCGTGGCGGACGGGAGATCGTTCTGCGGGAGGATGCCCCACGGCAGATACAGACCGAATCCATCGAGATTCTGAAAGCGTAACCTATGGAACAGCAAACACACAAGCGCCGTGTCCGTTACAGCGGGACGCATCCGAGACGTTTTGAGGAAAAATACAAGGAACATGATCCCGAAAAGTACCGGGATGATGTGGAGAAGATTCTCCAAAGCGGCAAGACTCCGGCGGGGATGCACATTCCCATTATGGTGCAGGAGATACTGGATTTTTTGCAGATTCAGCCCGGTCAGGTCGGCTGGGACGCAACCCTCGGCTACGGCGGACACACCAGAAAAATGCTGGAGTGCCTGCACGGACAGGGACACCTGTATGCCACGGATGTGGATCCCATCGAGTCCGAAAAGACGAAGGCACGCCTTTTGGCGATGGGCTACGGGGAGGATATCCTCACCGTCAAGCGCATGAACTTTGCCCGTGCGGATGAGGTGGCAGACGAACCCTTTGACTTCGTTTTGGCGGATCTGGGCGTGTCCTCCATGCAGATCGACGACCCGGCACGAGGCTTTACTTTCAAGCAGGACGGTCCTTTGGATCTGCGCCTTGACCCCACAAGCGGTGTTTCGGCGGCGGAGCGTCTGCGCTCCCTGCGGTACGACGAGCTGGTGGGGCTTTTGCAGGAAAATGCCGACGAGCCCTACGCCGAGCAGATCG
Organism: Oscillospiraceae bacterium; assembly: GCA_029012165.1. Classification (GTDB taxonomy): domain Bacteria; phylum Bacillota; class Clostridia; order Oscillospirales; family Acutalibacteraceae; genus UBA1425. The sequence continues at coordinate 7,273 of JAQXLO010000034.1, forward strand.
CAAGGGAGATCTTGCGGGTATACAAACGGGGCGGCGCCATCGACACCACCCGCCAGCTGTATGCCGCCGTCAGTCAGGCACTCTCCTTTTTGCCGACGGGCAGCCGCAAGGACAGCGTGAAAAAGTCCTGCCAGCGCACATTTCAGGCGCTGCGCATCGACGTCAACAGCGAGTTTGAGGTGCTGTATGCCTTTCTCGAAAAGCTGCCGCAGACGCTCAAAAGCGGCGGACGTGTGGCGGTGCTGACATTTCATTCCGGCGAGGACAGGCTGGTCAAAAAGGCGTTCAAGCAGGGACTTCAGGACGGTATTTACAGTGCGGTCGCACGGGATGTGATTCGTCCCGGCGCCGAGGAATGCTTCCGCAATTCCCGTGCCCACTCGACCAAGATGCGGTGGGCGATCAAAAAATGAGGTTCATCACGGTTTTTTGTGGGATTAAGGCAATACCGCACAAATTGCGGCGCACGCCTTGCTTGAATCTTATTCCGTCAGTTTACACAAAAATCCCTTGACTTGCGTCAGCAAGTCGGCGATCTTTCTGTGCAACCTGACGAAAAATCTTACTTCGCAATCCGCACACCCCAATTGTGCGGTAGTGCCTTAAAAGGTTCGGTCAAGCCTTTTTAAAGGCATTCGGATTCCAAAGGCGGAGCCTATGGTCGCCGACCGCAGTCGGCGAAATTATGGTCAAAAACGC
>JAQXLO010000035.1 GCA_029012165.1 Oscillospiraceae bacterium
CGAAAGCAGCGACACTGCACCGATTCGTGCCGCCCCTGCGTGCTTGCAGAAATCACTTTTTCGACAAGCTGCCAAGCCTTTGGGAAGGCTTGCGGATTCTAAAGGCGGCGCCTTTGGTCGCCGACCGCCTAACAACAAAAAAGCGCAGGAGGGGAGCCAAAACAGTCCGGCGGACTGTTTTGGCGTTGGGAACACTCGCCGGGGGTTCCCCGGGGCGAAGCACAAATTCCACAAAATTCCGTGAAGAGCGTTTTTTGGAGTGCTTATGACTGCGTTTCGCTTTCCGAGGGCAGCGTGTCGATCAGCGGCCAGCAGATGAAGTTTCCGTCTATGCGCATTCCGCCGACATATTCCGTGTCCTCATATTTAAAGAAAATGAACGCCATCGTATCCACGGAGGCGGCAATGAGACTGTTTTCGTTGAGCACCTCAAAGGACAGGTAGTCATTGTGCATGGTGTCCATGTGTATCTCGTAGCTGGAATTGGAAACGTGCTTTTGCCGGTGATAGTAAATGGCTTGACAGGTGTTCTCTTTTTCCAGGTTGTTTGTCACCCACGCATAGCCGTGGATCACGATGTCGTAGCGGCTTTCGTTGACGACGTATATGTCGAGGGTGGGGGAATAGACGCCCGGTTCATTCATCACGCAGGCACGGATGCTTGGCTTTTCCTCTCCGAGGGTGTAATTTACCTTGCGTTCTCCGCTGGCAAACTGCCGGTAGGTTTCAAAAAGGGTTTTTGGCTTGTAGGTGTCTAAAATGATCAGCTTGCCCCGCAGATCAATGTCGCAGGCGCACAGCGAAAAAAGAAGCGAACAGATCAACAGCAGAGACAGAATTCTTTTCGTCATTACCGTTCTCCTTTACCAAACACAGCTGCATTTTCGGGTGATCTCCGCCACGTCACGGGGACGGTCGGTGATGATGCCGTCCACACCGCAGACCAGAAGCTTGCGCACGGCGGACGGGGAATTGACCGTCCACGGATGGACGCGCACACCCATTTTGTGAAAGTGTCGAACCATTGCGGCACTTACGAACCCGTGAAAGGGATGGACGGCGTCGGCCCCAATCTTTTGCACCAGTCCGTAGGGCGGATGCAGATAAAAAGGTATGGCATTCTGCGGCGTGGGGTAGAGCAGTGCCGTCCGGCAATCCGGCTCCAGCGCTTTGGCCTGTGCGAGCAGTGTAGGGTCAAAGCTGGAGATCAGCAGTCTATCCAAAAGACCGAACCGTTCGACAGCCTCCAAAGTTTTGCGCACGATACCGTGTTCATCCATCTTTGGACTTTTAAGCTCGATATTCATGATTTTCAAAGGACTGCGTTTGCACAATTCAAGAAATTCATCCAGAGAGGGCAGGGGGGTACCCCTGAATTTGCGGGAAAAGCTGGCGCCGAAATCCAGCGATTTCAGATCCTTGAGGGTGTACTCGGAGATGTTGCCCAGTCCGTTGGAAGTTTCGTCGATGCTGTAGTTGTGGCACAGCACAAGCGCACCGTCCCGAGTGACGTGCACGTCGGTTTCCAGCCCATCTGCCCCGAGGGCAATGGCCTTTTGGAATGCGGGTATGGTGTTTTGCGGTGCATATTGGTTGGCGCCTCGATGTGCGATGATCTTGCAGGTGAACACAAAATCGCCTCCTTGATGCGATGGCGTGTTGCCTTGGATTCTGTATTTTATTATATAGCATAGTCTGTGTTTTTGCAAGCGGCAGCGTGAAGATAAAAAGATAAAAAAATACTTGCAATCGGGCAGAAAAAGGTATATAATCAAATTAGAGAATTATATTATTTTGAAATCTGGTGAGTATTCTTGGCGAAAGGAAAGATGTTTAAGCTGGCAAACGGTGACCCGGTCGAAGTGATTTCCTCCTACAATGATCGCATCGTCGTTTTGTACAATGGCATACGTCTCGACAGACCTGCCGATCTGATCGGCAGAGTGCTGTTTCCTGCGCAGGAATCCGTCGATGAGACCCTTTCCGAATCGGAAAGGGATGCACTCATGGCGTCCTTTACCCAGTCCCGTTCTCCCGACCATATGCGCCGCAAGGTGATCCATGAGGGCGATACGGTATGCATCAAGTTTGTCGAGACAGGCCGCAAGGCCGTCTACACCCTGACCGATGACGAAAACGCCGTAACGATTCACGACGACTATCCGGACGAGGGCGTATTGAGCGAGCGTTCCCCTTTGGGCATCGCACTGCTGGGCATGGGCACCAACGACATCGTCACCTTTTACGACTATGACCGGGTGGTCGTCATCCAGATTCTTTCCTTTTTCTTAAAAAAGGAGGGCATCTACCAGCGCATGAAGGAGCAAAAAGAGGCGCAGAAGATGCTTGAACAGCAAAAGAAGAAGCGCAAGGCGGAGGAGAAGGTACAGCGCAGTACCTCCAGGATCCGCACCATTCGCACCGGCGATACGGTGTGCGTGGAGTTTTTGGATACCAAGGAAAAGAAAGCGTTCAAGATCGTGCAGGCGTGGGTCGAGGTGCACGGCGAGTATGCCGCCAAGCCCTACCGTCCCACCTCCTACGACAGCAAAACCATCACCGATGCGAACCCGGACGAGGACACTATCAGCGAAACCTCTCCTCTGGCGCGGGCGGTGATTGGCAAGAAGCGTGGCGATGTGACGTCCTACTGCGTCGGTGCTGCCCGCACGGAGGTGCGCATCATCGCATTCTTCGACAATGACAGCTGGCTCAAAAAACAAAAGAATTTTTCTTCTGCCGAGGAAAACACTTGACATTTTCGGAAATCGTGCTATAATAGTCTTCGTTGGACGCATAGCTCAGCTGGTCAGAGCGTTCGCCTCACACGCGAGAGGTCTTCGGTTCGAGCCCGAATGTGTCCACCAAGCCCTTCGCTGCAGCAGCGGCGGAGGGCTATTTTCTTCCGCTTTTCCTTGTTCGGCCGCTTTTTTCGGAAAAAGCGCCGATTTTTTCAGAAATCCTTTGGAAAATATTATATTTTTATTAACTTTTTAAAAAAATGTTGCAAAATCCGAACGATTCGTTTATAATGATTTCAGGTTTGTAACCAAATTGAAAACAAAAAGGAGAATTCAAATGAAAACAGGATTCAAAAAGTCTCTGGCTCTTTTGCTTGCGGTATTCATGGCATTCGGCGCTGCACCCTTTGCGCTGGGCATTGCTGTTTTTGCCGCAGACGATGACTACATGCTCAAGTCCATCAGCATCACGCCCGATGAAGCCACTGTCGTGCAGGGCGAGACTCTGACGCTTCAGGTGTCCGGTGCGTACGTTAACCGTTACAACCCCACGGATATTACCTCCAAGTCTATCAAAAACGACGATGTTTTGTGGACATCCTCTGATTCAACCCTCGCTTCCGTCTCCAGCGAAGGCGTGGTAACGGCGAACAAGATCTGCGAATCGGTCACCATCACCGCATTCGATAAGACCGACAGCAGCATCAAAAACACCTGCGTGATCAAGGTCACCAAGGCACCCACCTATGTGGAATCCATCACATGGAACTGGGCAAAGTCTGCTTTGCTGGTAGGTGCGACCTACGAAATCACGGAGAGCGACTACACCATGATCCCGGACAAGCCGGACAACGCCGAGGTGGAGCTGACCTGTTCCCCGGCCTCTGCCCTGCAGATCGCTGCGGACGGCAAGTCCTTTAAGGTCAACCCCCTGCCCACAGGTTCCGGAAATCTGGTCGTTACGCTGACTTTGACGGCTAAGGGCGCCGGCAAGGACTGCAAGCCTGCGACCAAACAGATGACTGTTCTCGCAGATATTCCTCTGGGTTCCGTCAAATGGGATTATGTGGTCGGCAGTACCGGAATTACGTTGTTTAAGTATTGGGACGATTCGGCAAGCAAGAAAAAGAACTTCCACCCCTATAAGTACACTGCATACGACAAAGACGGCAGACCGCTGGATGCTTCTGCGCTGAGCCTGTGCGATATCAAGATCACCAGCGCCGACAACCGCGTTGTACGTCCGTATGATGCCTGCCAATACTTCATCCCCGTGGGCAATGGCATGGCAGAGATCACCATTACGATCAAGACGCCCAAGGGCGTCACCAGATCCGATACCATCAAGGTTAAGATTGATGATTCCCCCTACACCCCCATCACGGTTCTCGGCATCGGCTACGATGAAAAGAATACAGATGCCGGCGCATCCTTCGACTCTGCAAGCAATACGGTCACTCTGATGTATACCCGCGGCATTCAGCTGACTGCCCAGATGGACGAAAAGGCGAAGCTGGATCAGGATGCGATCACGGTGGCTACCGACGACGGCGAGTCTGTGAAGATCGTCTCCAAGACCGAGTACAAGTGGTCCAGCAGCGATGAATCCGTTGCCACCGTGGACAAGAACGGCAAGGTCACCTGCGTCAGCAAAGGCAATGCGGTCATCACGCTGACGGTCAACGACGGCGGCAAGGAATTCGTCAAGACGGTCAACATCAAGGGAACCATGTCCTGGTGGCAGATCGTTATTGCAGTTTTTTTCTGCATCATTACCGGCAATTGGGGCAAAATCGGCAACTATATCTAAACACAGTTCAGCTGTTTCGGCTGATGCTTCGACCCTAATTTAACGCAACGCAGGGGTGAACGAATCGTTCATCCCTGCCTTTTGCCGTTTTCGGAGGAATACCATGCAGGCATACAAAACCATTCGCACCGCATCGAGCGACACATTTACGGAGAAAAAATCCAAATTTATCGGTCATATCTGCCCTGTCACAACGCAGGAGGAGGCAATGGCGTTTATCCAGGAGAAAAAGACGGAGTTCTGGGATGCCGCCCACAACGTCTATGCTTATGTTTTGCGTGACGGACAGCTGCGCCGCTATTCCGACGACGGAGAGCCCCAGGGAACGGCAGGT
>JAQXLO010000036.1 GCA_029012165.1 Oscillospiraceae bacterium
TTTACACCGGCCAGACCGGAACAGTTCTTAAACGCATAATCCCCAATTTCTTTGATTCGACATCCCGGGTCAAATTCAACGGTTTCCAGATCATAACAGGCGTAAAAACATGCTTTGCCGATGCTTGTTACCCGCTGCGGAATATAGAGTTTGCGGATCGCCGTTTCGGAAAAGGCATATTCATCAATGGACAGGTATTCTTCGCAGTCGCTCTCAGAGAAAAACACGTTTTCAAGCGAGGAACATCCTTGGAACGCATTGTAGCCAATGGTTTCCACACTGCCGGGTATTGTTACTTCTGTAAGAGAAGAACAAAACTGGAATGCATAGTTCCCAATTTCTTTTACACCTTCAGCAATCGTAACCTCTGAAAGATATGAACAATCGCAGAATGCATTGTAGGCAATGATTTCCACGCTTCCGGGAATAGTTACCTCCGTAAGAGAATCACAACCATAAAATGCAGAGTCACCAATGATTTCCACGCCATCGGGAATGGTGACGCTTTCAAGTAAGTAGCAATATGTAAAGGCGCCTTCTTTGATTTCCGTGACGCTGTCGGGCAAAGAAAGAGTTTTAATGTCCCAATCATCAAAAAAGTAATCGCTAACGCTTGTAATACCGTCTTCAAGGACAACGTGCTGCACTACGTTGTCATACTTCCAACCACCGTAAAACTGCCAAGGAGACTCCGGCAAATCGCCTTCACCCCGGATCGTTAATGTACCGTTATCCCGGTTGAATTCCCACGAAAAACCGTTCCCGAAGGTGCCGTGCGCTCTCAGAACATTTTTATGCAGGTAAGTTGAAGTAGGAATAATAACGGCCACAGCAACCACAACCACCGCAACGAGAGCGAGAATAAGCTTTTGCTTTTTGCCGAGCGGTTTGCGCTGTGCCCATTTTTGGGACACTTTTTTCTTCATGCCGCTTAATACACTGCGCAGTCCTTTTTTGGAAGAATTATCTGCCGCAGACGGAACGGTTTCCGTTTCGTTTTCCTTTTCCGTCATATCTTCCGGCTCCTCCTCGTATGCGCCGCAGCTCGGGCATACATCATAAACGTCATCAAATTCTTTTCCGCAGTTTTTACAAGTACGCATCATTTTTACATCCCTCTTTAAAAATGAATTTTGTTTGAAACCGTCGTCCCGCATACGCAAAACGATCTGTTGCTTTCTTGAACGTATTTTACCATTCGATCCGCCTTCGTGCAGTATGTTTGTAATAAACAACCTCTTTTTTGTATCTTTTAAAAAAATCGGATCACCGGCAGAACCGATGATCCGAATGAAGTGTACCTTTTATATCTGCTTTTTCTGTTTTTGCGCCGGCAGAAACACGGCGAAAAACAGGGGACACGCTACGAGCATCAGCGTGCGCACGGCGTCGTTTTCCAATATTTTCGGCACGCATTCGCCGAAGCCCACGAAGAAATAATACGCCGCATGGACAAGGAACAGCACAATCGTCAGCTGTGCGGCGAGCGCAGTGGGATCCCTGCGCCACATCTTCGGCAGTTTGCCCGTCAGCATCAGCGCAGAGAACAGTGCGATCAGCACGCCGCTGACGGCGTACACGACCACGGGCAGGATATCCGATTCCTCCATCCGCAAAGCCACGGGGCGCAGCAGCGACACGCCGAAGCCGAACACGAACACAAACGCACACAGCAGGATATCCGACACCCTCTGCGGGATGCGGGGCAGGAGCTTGTCCTGAATGCCGGTGTCGGGGAATATTTTGTGCACACGGAACAGCAGGAGCATCAGGAGAAGTCCCGCAAAAAAACCGGTGAAGAACTCCCAGAAGCTCCACGCACCGCTCAGCCACGGATGTGCCTGCACGGTGAGTTTGTTTTTCAGCACGAAGAAAACATTCGCCAGTGTGATACCCACGGAAAATGCGGCGCCGCCCCAAAATACGATCCGTCCGCCCGCTCTGTCCTTAAATGCAAACCGCAAAACAACGGCTGTCGCAAAGGCGGCAACGGCTCGGGAAACGACCTCGATCTCGGAAAAATAATTTCTGCCGAAAGGAATCTTTTTTGCCCAGCCGATGTCGGCAAAGTGCTTCATATATGCCGCATATGCACTGCCCTGCACGCCGCCGGATTGCAGACCTTTTTCCACAGCCACCACGGACTCCGGCTGGACAAGCCGCACGATGCCGTGGGAAACCGTCGCTTCACACAGATAGGACACGAGAAAGAAAAGGGCGAACACGGTTATGTATTTCCAAACCGGGTAAGGCTTGTCGCTGAACAGGCGGGAAACCATGAACAGGTACAGCGGTACCATGCCGAAGCCGAGACACAGCAGCATAAACACCCCCGACCAAGGGGAACAGGCGGCTGTTTCCCGCACACCCTGTGCACTGTCAAAAAAGCCGGAGGGTTGGTTGACCAGAGTTCCCCATGCCGGTGCGGTGAGCATGGCGGCCAAAGACGTCAGGATACAATGCAGAAAGGATGCGTTGCTCCTGCGGGCGAACACGGCGTAGACGTAGAACAGGAACACCATGCCGACGGTGTACAGACCCCAGCCGCCGCCCCAGCCGTGGGTGCCCCGAATGCGCCATATGGCGCCCAACAGCAGAGCGCCGGCGAGGATATATGCGGCTGTTTGTGCCGCAGTAAATTTCTTTTCCATCTCCCCACTCCCGTTTTATATGCAGTGATTACTGAATGAAAGTGTATTCGCCGCCGCCGACCGTTTTCGTTTCGTTTCCGATGGTGATCTCCGCCGTGGCGTCCTCGGGAACGGTGATGGAATAGACGGTGTGTCCGTCCTTGTGTTCCCAGCCGGAGCGCACCAAACCGTGTCTCGTTTGCAAGGATGCCCTTGCCCACTCGATGCGGTCATCGGCAACAGGGGCGATGCGGATGGTTTGGTAGCCGGGATTTTTTTCGTCGGGTCGGATACCGCACATCGTCCCGTACATCCAAGATGCAACGGCGCCGTAGGCGTAGTGGTTAAAGGAATTCATTTCGTCGCTCCACATGGTGCCGTCCTCCTTCATGCCGTCCCAGTGCTCCCAGATGGTGGTCGCACCCATGCGCACGGAGAACAGCCAGGACGGGAACTCTTTTTGCAAAAGCAGAGTGTACGCCACATCGGCATAGCCGTTTTCCGTCAGGGCGTCCATCAGGTACGCCGTGCCCACGAAGCCGGTATTCAAGCGGTTGCCGTTGGCTCGGATGCAGTCCGCCAGCCGCTTCGCATACAGGGGTTTGTCCTCCACCAAATGAAATTTCAGCGCCACGGTATACATGGTCTGCGTCTTGTACAGCAAGTCGCCGTCCACAACGTAGTGGTCGTTGAATGCCCGGACGATGCCCTCATGCAGTGCCTTGTACTCGCTCATGTCTTTGCCCAGCGCTTCGCCCGCCTTAACGAGGATTTCGGTGGAGTAGGCAAAGGCGGTGGTGGCGAGCATTTTTCTGTATCGGACATTGGTGCCGTCGGTATTGTCGTCGTATACGCCGTCCAGCGCCAGCCAGTCGCTGAAGTGATCCTCGGTGTCGTAGAGAAATTCACTGCTGCCCGCATGGCGCATACTCTCCACATACATCCGCATACTCTCGAAGGAAGCGTCCAGAAGCTCCCGGCTGCCGTAGGCAAGGTACATCTCCCACGGAATGACACACGCCGCATCGCCCCAAAATGCAGAGCTGTGCTCTCTGTAGGACAGGGCGGGAATCGTGTCGGGCACAGCGCCGTTCGGACGCTGATCGGCACGCAAATCGGCGAGCCATTTGGTGAAAAACTTCTCCACGTCGAAATTATACGCCGCCGTCTTGCTGAACACGTTGGCGTCCCCCGTCCAGCCGAGACGCTCGTCCCGCTGGGGGCAGTCGGTGGGAACGTCGAGGAAGTTGCTCTTTTGCCCCCAGATCACGTTGTGGTAGAGCTGATTGACCATGGCATCCGAGCATTCAAAAAAGCCCGTGCGTTTCATGTCGGAGTGGACGACGACCGCCTTGAAAAATTCTTTTTTCAATTCACCCGACCATTGGCGCAGACGGATGTAGCGGAAGCCGAAAAAGGTGAGGTGCGGCTTGTAGGGTTCCTTTTTGCCGCTGCAAATATAGGTGACCAGCGCCTTGGCTCTGCGGTAGTTGGCGTTGTAGAAATTGCCGTCGGCGTCGAGAACCTCCGCATGGTCGAACTCCACCACGTCGCCCGGTGCACCCTGTGGAATAAACTGCACATAACCGGTCATATTCTGCCCGAAGTCGATCACCGTTTCCCCCTTGGGCGTGGTGAGGATCTGCACGGCATCCAGCGTCTCGATCTCACGGACGATCTCGCCCTGCTGCGGGATGAGCACATCGGCAGGGTAGTCGTATACCGCCACGTCCTCCCAGTTTCGCACGTCGGCAAGGCGGGCATCGCAGGTCTCGCCGTCGTAGAGTTTGCTGGAAAGGAACTGGGTTTTGGACACTTTCCATGTGCTGTCGGTGACGATGGTCTGTGCCGTGCCGTCGGCAAACTCCAGATGGATCGCCGCAATCGCCACGGGCTGACGGATGGTTTTTTTCCACGGAAGATCGGCGCAGTGACCGTTCATATTGTGCACCAGCCAGCCGTCACCGACGGTGATCTCGATGGTATTTTCCGCCTGGAGCCGAGCAGTGATGTCGTAGCTCTGGTACTGCTGACGGGCATGGTGTGCCGTCCAGCCGGGTGCCATGACAAAGTCGCCCAAACGCTCGCCGTTCAGGTGCGCCTCATACACACCCAGCGCCGAGATCTCCGCCACGGCGGAACGCACCGGTTTTTCCACGGAAAAGCCCTTGCCGAATACGGGGCAGATATCCCCGAAATCCCCTGCGGGAACAATGAATTTTGCATCCTTAATGCAGCACATATACCCACCTCCTGAAATGGTAAACCCAGTGTACCACAATCCCCCCACAGTTGCAATACAAAACTGCCAAGAAAAACTCCCCTTGCCGACGCTGCGGTAAGGGGAGCGAAAATCATCTGTAGAGAGTGGTTGTTTCCTTTGGAGCATTTGTTGTTGTCTCCATCCAAACCGGCTCTTTGGGAGCGTACATAACATCTTCTTCGCAGAATTTGGTCGTACTCGTCGTTGTAGGCATCGTCGTAGGGGGCTTGGTTGTGGTTTCAGGTGCCGGCGATGTGGTGGTCGTTTCCGCAGCCGCCTTGGCCGTCAGTTTGACGTCGCCTTCACATGGTGAACGTGTAGGTTTGCGAAGCGCTGCCTTTCAGCAGACCGGAATCGCTCGATGCCCAGCTGTGGAAAGTATATCCTTCCTTAAGCGTACATTTCACCGTTACGCTCGTTCCCGGTGCGTAGCTTCCGCTTCCGCTGACCGACAGAATGCCTTCCCCCTTGACCAGCGTCACCTTATACTCCGACTGCACCGCATTGGCGGTCAGGGTCACATCCTTTTTCGGCATGAGGAATGTGTATTTTTGGGAATTGCTGTCGTTCACACCGACCGTGGAAGACGTCCACTTTTTGAAGCTGTAGCCGCTCTGTACGGAGCAGTCCACCGTCACCCTGTCGCCGGGTCTGAAGGTACCTGCGCCCGAGACGGAAGCGATCCCGGAATTGCTCTTTACCTTTACTTCGTAATACGCCTTCTCCGCCTTGGCGGTCAGGGTCACGCTGCTGTCCGGCATGATGAAGGAGTAGGTTTGCGTGGTGCCGTCATTGACGTCGCTGTTGTTGGAGTCCCACAAGCTGAACGTATATCCGCTCTTGACAGTGCATCGAATCGTCACACGGTCGCCGGGCAGATACTCGCCGCCGCCGCTGACGCTGTCGATGCCGGTGCTGCTGGAGACGGAAACCCTGTTGTAGTCGCTCGTAGCCTCTGCGATCAGGCTGTAGTCGGATGCCGGCATGGCAAAGGTGTAGACCCGGCTTTTGCTTTCATCCGGGGTGAAGAAGCCGCCGGTTGTCCAGCCTCGGAACGTGTAGTTGCTCTTCACGGCGCAGCTGACAGTGACCAGAGTGCCGGCGGGATAGTCGCCGCTGCCGCTCACGGCGGCAATGCCGGTGCCGCAGCTGAGCGAGAGATGGTAAAGGGTTTGTTTTTTCTCCACAGGCGCCGAGGGCTTCGGTGCCGGGACAGGCACCACAGGCTGAACAATCACCGCAACACTCTCTTTGCCGGCTTTGTCCGAAGGCTTTTCCGTTGGGGTGCTTTTCGGCAGATTCTCCTGCTTTGCGGTCAGCGTTTCGGTTTGCATTGGCGTCTGCGACTGCAGCTGAATATCCTGCAGGGTGATCGGCTCGGTCTGCGTTGCCGCAAAAGTTTCGCTTTCTGCCTGAGGCTGCGGGTCGTCCGTTTTGTTTTTCACGGCGTGTACCGTCAGCAAAACACAGATCAGCGCAACGACCAGAGAAATGCACCCGCAGAGCGCTTTTTTTACGGTGGCCAAAGAGATGTTCATGCGATGTTCTTCCTTTCCCGTGAATCCGTTGATGAAAATGTCTATGCGTTCAGTATATGCTTATCTTGGAGATATGTCAAGAAAAAAGACGCCAAGCGGCGTCCTTTTGCGCAAACCGTTTAGCGGCAGGCGATGGCAGTAACCGTGATGGCTGCGGCTGCAAGGATGGATGCAACGATGATAGCGGTCATGGTATTTTCTCCTTTCACAGAATTTGTGCCGTGCTCAGCGGGTGGCGATCAAAGTGACCACGACGGATGCGGCGGCGATGATGATGGCGGTAACGATGAATTCCATGGTTTTTTCTCCTCTCTGTTTTTCGGTTAGCGGGTGGCGATCAGGGTGACGATGACGGCGGCAGATGCCAAGATGGAAGTGACGATGATTGCGGTCATGATTTACTACCTCTTTCTCTTTAAGGCAACACCGCACAATCGAGGTGTGCGGATTGCGAAGCAAGATTTTTCGTCAGGTTGTACAGAAAAACCGCCGACTTGCTGGCGCAAGTCAAGGGCTTTTTGTGCAAGCTGACGGAATAAGATTCAAGCAAGGCGTGCGCCGCAATTTGTGCGGTGCTGCCTTAGTTGTTCTTTGTGGGGATCCTTGCGGCGATCATGCCGATAAACTGGGACATGGGCATGGTCTGCAAAGTCACCCGACCGGGACCGGTCACCACCGTATGGAACAGACCCTCGCCGCCGAACATGATATTCTTCACGCCCTTAACGGTCTGCACGTCGATGCCCACAGACATATCCGCCATGGCGAGATATCCCGTGTCCACGATCAGCTGCTCTCCGCTCGCCAGATTATACTCCATGGCGGAGCCGTCGATCTCCAAAAACGCAAGGCCTGTGCCGGAGATCTTCTGCATGATGAACCCTTCGCCGCCGAAAAAGCCGGAGCCCATTTTCTTTTGGAAATGCACGGAAAGCTGCACGCCCTGCGTTGCCGCAAGGAAAGAGGTCTTTTGGGCGATGATGGGTCTGTCCGGCGTGATCTCCACCGCACGAATTGCACCGGGGAAACTGCTGGCAAAGGCGATTTTGCCCCTGCCGCCCACGGCGGTATAGATGTTCTGGAACAGCCTCTCGCCCGAGAACATCCTGCCCAGCGCTTTGCCGATCCCGCCGCCGGAGGTTTCCATCTGCATATTGGGACTCATCCACGCCATGGAACCGCTCTCGGTGATCATCTTTTCTCCCGGCTCCAGCTCGCAGACCACCACCGGCATCGGCTCGCCCATAATTTGATATTTCATTGCAACGCCCTCCTGTTTTATGATTACTTTGATTATACCGCTGTCTGCGCAAATGTCAATATTTTCGCCGCAGGCATTGTAAAAAAAGAAAAATATGATATAATACAGCTTGTCGAAAAAGTATTTTCGGCAAGCTGGCAGACTGGCGAGAAAGGATGCCCGATGCCGTTTTCTTCGGGCGATAGGCGTACAAAGGTACTCCGAGCCCGAAAAAACGGCAAGCATACCATCAGCGGTACGGTTCGATACCGTTTCGCTGATGGTGTTTCACATGGGCTGTCGATACTTCCGGCTTTTTCTGCACTGTCGTGTATGCGCTCGGGTGCCTTTATCGACAGTCTGTGATATAATATTCCTATCATTTTTAGGAGGAGTCCCTATGCCCTGTATCAAAACCACCACATCCGTCCCCGTCAGCGATGCACAGAGAAAAACCCTGCAAGCCCGCTTCGGCAAAGCCATCGAGATCTTTCCCGGCAAATCCGAACGCTGGCTGATGCTCGTCACCGAGGACAGCAAAAATATTTCTCTCGCCGGCGACGACACCACTCCCGCCGCATGGGTGGAGCTGAGCTTGGTCGGCAAGTCCGACCGCACCCATTTTGAGCGCATGACGGCAGAGATCTGCACCATCCTCGAAGAAGTGCTTTCCATCCGTCCCGACCGGGTGTATGTGAAATACGAAGAAGTCGAGCACTGGGGCTGGAACGGCGGAAACTTTTAACCCTCTGCCCGCATAGGATAACTATGCGGAGGTGGTTTGTGTGCGGTACCGGCGGTTTCCCAAGCGCAGGATTTCCAAATCCTGGTTTCGTCTGTTTGCGGTGCTTGCCCTGACGGCCACTGCTCTGCTGCTGGCAGACGCCCGGCTTCGCCCCCAGCTGCACGCCATGGCCGCCGTGCAGGCGTGCGCCGCAGAGGAAAGCGCCCTCAACAGCGCCGTGCTCGCCGTGCTGGAAAACGGCAGCTGGGATCGGCTCATCACCGTGGAGCAAAACGCCGACGGCGTGGTAACGGCCATTCGCACGGATGCCCTGAAGCTCAATTTGCTCAAAAGCCGTATCTCTGCGGCGGCGGAGAGCGTACTCTCCGGCTGCACACAGGTCGTGCGCATCCCCTTCGGCTCCCTGACGGGGCTGGATATTTTGGCGGGATGCGGTCCCTGCATCCGCATTCCCGTGCAGATGACCGGCTATGCCGCCGCCGAGATCGAGAGCGTTTTTTCCGGCGCCGGCATCAACCAGACCATCCATCGTCTTTTCCTGCGTGTCCATGCCGTGGTCTGTCTGTCCATGGCGAAAACGCAGGAGCAGAAAGAGCTGACATACGAAGTGTGTATTGCCGAAACGGTGATCGTCGGCACGGTGCCGCAGATGTATGCAAACTTAGGAGAATAACTATGGATTTTGAAAAAGCCAAGGCTCGTGCACAACAGCTGCGCAGTCTTTTGAACTATTACAGCCGCAAATACTATGCGGACGACGACCCCGTCGTGGAGGACAGGGAATACGATATGCTCCAGCGGGAGCTGCTGCAAATTGAGCAGACCTATCCCGAACTGCAGACGCCCGACTCCCCCACCGTGCGCATCGGCGGCAGTGCAGACGGGATGTTTGCGCCGGTGGTGCATCCCGTGCGCATGGAGAGTTTGCAGGACGCCTTCAGTGAGGAGGAGCTTTTCGACTTTGCCCGCCGTGTCGGTGAAACCGTTTCCGATGCACAATTTGTGGTGGAGCCGAAGATCGACGGCTTGTCCGTGTCCCTCGAGTACGAAAACGGCGTCTTTGTCCGTGGCTCCACCCGTGGTGACGGCGACACCGGTGAGGATGTGACGGCGAATTTGCGCACCGTGCGTTCCATTCCGCTGGAGCTTTCCGAGCCCCTGCCCTTTATCGAAGTACGGGGCGAAGTATATATGCCCAAAAGGGCGTTTGCGGAACTGCTCGAACAGCAGGAACTGAACGGGGACAAGCCCTTCAAAAACCCCCGCAACGCCGCCGCAGGCAGTTTGCGGCAAAAGAATCCGCAGATCACCGCCCGCCGCAAGCTGGACATTTTCGTCTTTAACATCCAGCGCATCGTGGGCAAGGAGCTGCACACCCACAAGCAGTCGCTGGACTATCTGAAAACGCTGGGCTTTCGCACGGTGCCGGAATACACCCTCGTGTCCTCCATCGAAAAAGCGGTGGAACAGGTGCGGAACATCGGACAAAAGCGTGGTACCCTGTCCTACGACATTGACGGCGCCGTGCTCAAGGTGAACGATTTCGCCGCCCGCACACGTCTGGGCAGTACCGCCAAATTTCCCAAGTGGGCGGTGGCTTTCAAATATCCCCCCGAGGAAAAGCAGACGAAGCTTGTGGATATCGAGGTCGCCGTGGGACGCACCGGGGTGCTCACCCCCACCGCCATTTTGGAGCCTGTCCTGCTGGCGGGCACGTCCGTCGGCAGAGCCACCCTGCACAATCAGGATTTTATCACGGAAAAGGATATCCGTCTCGGCGACACCGTTACCGTGCGCAAGGCGGGCGACATCATCCCTGAAGTCGTCACCGTCCACGCCCACGAAGAAAACAGCGTCCCCTATCTCCTGCCGACACACTGCCCGTCCTGCGGTGCACCCGTCCTGCGGGAGGAAGGCGAAGCCGCCGTGCGGTGCGTCAACCCCGAGTGTCCCGCACAGCTTTTGCGCAACCTGATCCATTTCTGCTCCCGGGGCGGCATGGATATGGAGGGCTTCGGCGACTCCGTTTTGGAAAGATTGGTGGAAAAGGGTCTTTTGCACACGGCCGCCGATCTGTACCGTCTGGACGCCCAGAGCATCATGACCATGGAGGGCTTCCGGGAAAAGAGTGCCGCCAACCTGCTCGCCGCTGTGGAGCAGTCGAAATCGGCGGGACTGGAACGGCTTCTGTCCGCTTTGGGGATTCGCCATGTGGGCGAAAAGGGCGCCAAGCTCCTCGCCGCACACTTCGGCAATATGGATGCTCTACTGTGTGCCACGGCGGAGGAGATCGCCTGCATCGAGGGCTTCGGCGGCATTATGGCGCAAAGCGTTTTTGACTTCTTCTCTCTGCCCCAGACCGCCGATCTGATCGCACAGCTTAGAGACAGCGGTGTTTCCATGCAAAGTACACAGATCGTGCAGGACAAGCGGTTTCAGGGCATGACCTTTGTCCTGACCGGCACTTTGGAAACCATGACCCGCACCGAAGCCTCCGAAACGATCGAGCGCTTCGGCGGCAAGGCGTCGTCCTCCGTCTCCAAAAAGACCACCTATGTGGTGGCAGGGAGCGAAGCGGGCAGTAAACTGCAAAAGGCGCAGACCCTCGGTGTGCCCGTCCTGACGGAGCAGGAGTTCCTCGCCCTGTGTCAATAATCCTCTGTATATAAAGAAAAGCAGGACTGGGGGAACCCGCAGACCGGGCAGACGTGGGGGGCATATTTGCCGTATTGCAGTCCGCCGCAGATCCGGCAGACCCAGTAGCACTCCTGCTGCTTGCGGAACACATCCCCCGTTCGCAGATTTTCCGACAGGATCGTGAACCGCCGTGCGTGGTTTTCCTCCACTGCGGAAAGCTGTCGGAACAGTTCCGCCGTCCCCGGAAAACCGTCCTTTTCCGCTTCGTCGGCAAACTGCTTATAGGGTGCCGCCTTTTCCCGCTGCACCGCATCGTCCAAATTCTCCTGCGTGGTGGGGATTTGGCACTGATGCCGGATTTCAAACAGCAGTCCGGCGTGTTCCAACTCGTTGTCCGCTGTGCTGTTGAGCAGGTCGGCGATCTGCAAGTACCCCTCCGCTTTCGCCTTTTTGGCGTACAGCCGATACAGGGAGGACAGCTCCAGTTCCTGCGACAGCGCTTTGCGCACATTTTCCCCTGTCCGGCTTTCGTGCATCTGCATACATTGCTCACCTCCATACCGTAAATGTATGCGCCGACTTGTCCGTGTAGTACAAATTCACCCTTGCGCACGGTCATTTTTCATGTTAAGATAATTCAAAAGGGAGGAACGAACATGAAAAAATGCATCTCTGTTATACTGACCCTCGCAATTCTCGCCGGTATGTGTGCCGTCGCCGTCTCTGCAAAGACGCAGGACGCCGATCTGCGCATCGCCGTTGCGTCCGACCTGCACTACAATCTGCCCCGTGAAGAGCTTGCCGCTCCCGAAATCGGCACGGTCAACAGTGACCTTTACTGGTACGCCAACCGCCGCGCCGATATGGAGGACGAGAGCGGGTTCATCATCGATGCATTCCTCAAGCAGTGCGCCGAGAACGACTATGACTATGTGCTGATCTCCGGCGACCTTGCCGACCACGGCAAGCGCATTCCTCAGGAGCACACGGATGTTGCCGCAAAGTTCGCCAAGTTTGAAGCCGAGACCGGCAAACAGGTGTTCGTTATCAACGGCAACCACGATTTCAGCAGCTATGAGGGCGAGACGAACATGGAGGATTTCAAAAAAATCTATGCCGACTTCGGCTACGATCAGGCGCTGTATATCGACCCCGACTCCTGCTCCTACACCGCAAACCTCGGCGACAAATACCGCCTGATCGCACTGGACAGCTGCGACTACAGCAAGTCCACCGAGGACGGCATGACGCTCGAAAAGCTGAACTTTGTCAAGCGTGAAGCCGCCAACGCCAAAAAGGACGGACGCTATCCCATCGTCATGATGCACCACAACCTGCTGGATCATATGCCCATGCAGCGCATCATCAGCCGCAACTTCATTGTCCGTTTCCACTACACCACCGCAGAACTGTTCGCCAACTGGGGCATCCGTGTGGTGCTGACCGGTCACGAGCATTGCAGTGACACGGCGGTTTACACCAGCAAGCTGGGCAACAAGATCTACGACTTCGCCACCACAGCGCTGACCATGTACCCGCTGGCGTTCCGTGAGCTGTCCTTTACGGACGAGCAGATCACCTACACCGACGTCACCGTGCAAAAGATCGACACCGACGCCCTGCAGGCCGCCGTCAAGGGCTACAGCGAAGAGCAGATCGCTCGGATGAACGAGGATCTGAACGCCTATGCCAAGGGCTTCCTCAAGGCAGGCGTGGAGTACCGTCTGTGGCTGTCCATGACCATGGAGAAGATGGGCATCCAGGAGAGCGACTTCTTCTACGACGCCGCAAACACCTTCTTCGGCAGACTGAACGAACTGCTGACCATGCCGCTGTACGGGGAAAACAGTGTACAGGAACTCGCCCGGGAATACAACATCGACATCCCCGACAGCGACTACAAGACGGCGTGGGACATCGCCACGGAATTTGTCGCCATGCACTACGCCGGCGAGGAGCATTACGGTCCCGACAGCACGGAAATGACCGTCTTTATGCGTGTGGTCAACCTCATTCTCCACGAGGATCTTTCCCATTTCAGCGATGAAATTCTGCTCAAGGGCGCCAACAAGATCCTTGCCAACACCGGCTTGACGCCGATCTCCTCTTCCCTGAATAAACTCGGCTGCAGGATGTTCGGCTCCGTGAGTGCAGGGGAATTTTTCCTGCTGGTGCTGGTTGCCCCGTTCCTGTATGAATTCGCCGTGGACACTGACGGCGTCAACGACAACCGAGGCACCATCGAGGGCAGCGGCGTCAGCGGAAGTGCGAAGAATGTTACTGCGCGCATCGGCAGTGTGTTTGCCGACATCTGGACATATATTCAGAATTTCTTCTTCATCCTCTCCCGTGTATTGCGCATCTCTTATTGATCTGTCCAAAGCCGCTCGCCCTTTCCGTGATGTTCTTAACGGAGAATTGGTGGGTGGTATGTAACCGGAAGGTGTAAAAACCTTCCGGTTATTACTTTTTATGCGGTTTTTGCTGTGTGTTCTGCGAGAACTTCGATTGCAGGGACTCCGTCCTGTTCGGGAGGTCGGAAGGCGTAGTGTATGCGGATGGGATTGCCCGCTGTTCGAGAGTATTTCTCGAACTTCTCGTACACCTCTATTCTGCAGATAAATACTCTCAGCAGTTCGGGTGTCAGTTTCGGCATCTCGATATACCGCTTTGCATTACGGATGAATTGCTGTATGCATTGGTCACGCATATCCATTCTTTCGATGCTCTCCGCAAGTTCCTGCAACTCCCGTTTCTTTTCCGCCTGCTCCTGCTCATATCCGTTTGCCATTGAGTCATAGCGTTCGGGAGTGATCCTTCCCGATACTCTGTCCTCGTATAAGCACCGAATGATGTTGGCCAGGTCTTGGATTCGCTTTTCAAGCTGCTCCTTTTGTAGCTTGGCATTACGGTAGAACTTTTCCGCTTCTTCCTCTCCATTCTGTGTTGCCATCGCATAGAACTCGTCGGGGTTATCTCTTGCGAATGCGGTCACGGTTCTGAGGTTGCGCAGCACGATGGTATCAAGGACGCTCTCTCGGATATAGTGTGCGGTGCATTCGGTTGTTCTGCTTTGGAATCCTCCGCATTGGAAGTTATTGTTTTCCGGCTTGACGGTTTTCCCTCGGTGGAGATATAACCGCTTACCGCATTCACCGCAGAATAGGAACCCTGCATACTTGTCCATCTCGCCTTGCTTGTCGGGGCGTTTCCGTCCGGCAAAGTGCCGTTGCACCATCTCAAAGGTCTTGCGGTCGATGATCGCTTCGTGGGTGTCCTTGAATATGAGAATGTTTTCGGGATCGTTTTTCATCCTTTTCTTCAACTTGTTGGACTTGGAATAGGTTTTGAAGTTTACGGTATCTCCCACGTATTCCTGATTGGACAGCATCTTACGGACGGTGTTCTGCGCCCAATGATACGGTCTGCTCAAATCGGGGTTGCCCGATTTGTTTCCGCT
>JAQXLO010000037.1 GCA_029012165.1 Oscillospiraceae bacterium
GAGGGCGAGCATCAGTCCGTTGTCACCGAGCGCAAAAAGGCGGTGGAGCTGGGCGCAGGTCCCATCCGCATCGGGCAGGGCGTGGAGTATGACTACTCCACCGTACACGCCGTTTCCACCATTCAGAAGAACGGCTACGAAGCCATCATCATCAACAACAACCCCGAAACCGTCTCCACCGACTACACCACCTCCGACAAGCTGTACTTTGAGCCGCTGACCACGGAGGATGTGATGAACATCCTGCACTACGAGGGTGCCACGGACGTGATCGCCTCCCTCGGCGGACAGACCGCCATCAATCTGGCGGCTTCTCTGGACGAGCGTGGGATGCACATCATCGGCACCGATGTGCGTGCCATTGACAACGCAGAGAACCGGGACGTGTTTGAAAAGATTTTGAAAAAGCTGGATATTCCCCAATCTGCCGGTCGTGCCGTGACCAACATTGAGGACGGGGTGCGTGCGGCAGAGGAAGTGGGCTACCCGGTGCTCGTGCGTCCCAGCTTCGTTCTCGGCGGCATGGCGATGCAGATCGTCGCCAACGAGACGCAGCTGCGCCACTACCTCAAGACGGCGGTGGAGATCGACACGGACAAGCCCGTGCTGGTGGATCACTACATCCTCGGCAAGGAGGTCGAGGTGGACGCCATCTGCGACGGCAGAGATGTATTCGTGCCCGGCATCATGGAGCTGGTGGAGCGTACCGGCGTCCACTCCGGCGACAGTATCAGCGTCTATCCCTCCTTCAGCATTTCCCAGCAGGTTAAGGATACCATTCTCGACTATGCCAAGCGGCTGGGTCTTGGTCTGGGCATCGTGGGTCTGTACAATATCCAGTTCATCGTGGACAAGAACGACAAGGTCTATATCATCGAAGTGAACCCCCGTTCCTCCCGTACCGTTCCCTTCCTGTCGAAATCCACGGGCTACAGCCTTGCGGACATTGCGACCAACGTCATCCTCGGCAAATCCCTGAAGGCGCAGGGCATTTTCGACATTTACCCGCCCGAGAAAAAGAAATGGTATGTCAAGGCGCCCGTGTTCTCCTTCGCCAAGATCGGCGGCATGGATACCTATCTCTCCCCGGAGATGAAGTCCACCGGCGAAGCCATCGGCTACGACGCACAGCTCAACCGTGCGCTGTACAAGGCATTGCAGGCATCGGGAATGCAGCTGCAAAACTACGGTACCGTCCTTGCGACCATCGCAGACAAGGATAAGCCCGAGGCGCTGGAGCTGATCCGCCGCTTCTACAATCTCGGCTTCAATATCGAGGCGACCGCAGGTACGGCGGAGTATCTCAAGGCGCATGGCATCCGCACACGCCTGCGCCAAAAGATCAGCACAGGCAGCGAGGACATCCCGGAGGCGATCCGTCAGGGGCACATCGCCTATGTGATCAACACTCGGGACGACAACTCCACAGAGGGTGTGCGTGACGGCTTCCAGATTCGCCGCCTGTCCGTGGAAAGCAACGTGACGCTGTTCACCGCATTGGATACGGTTCGTGCCGTGCTGGATGTGCTGGAGGGCATCACTTTCGCCGTATCCACCATTGACGCATAAGGAATTGCTATGAAACAGAGTATTTTTGAAATTCTATCGCAGGAACAGCTGACACGGGATGTGTTCCGCACCGTCTTTGCGGCGGACACATCGGAGGTCAAGCCCGGTCAGTTTGTGAATATCCTGCTTGACGGGTTGTATCTGCGCCGCCCCATTTCGGTGTACGACGCAGACGACAGCACCCTGACGATCATCTATAAAGTGGTCGGCAGGGGCACCGCACAGCTCTCGAAGCTCCCCGTGGGCGCCAAACTCGATGTGCTGTCGGGTTTGGGCAACGGCTACGACACCGAGAGCGCAGGGGACAAGCCTCTGCTTATCGGCGGCGGCGTCGGCGTTCCGCCGCTGTATCTGCTCTCGAAAAAGCTTCTCGCCGCCGGCAAGGACGTGACGGTGATCCTCGGCTTCAACACGGCGGACGAAGTGTTCTGCAAACGGGAGTTTGAAGCCCTCGGCGCCAAGGTGCTGGTCACCACCGTGGACGGCACAGCGGGCATTCGGGGGTTTGTCACGGATGCATTGGGAAAAGCGGGGGACTACACCCACGTCTATACCTGCGGCCCCGAGCCGATGCTGCGTGCCGTCTATGACAAAACCGTCACAAGCGGACAGTACAGCTTTGAGGAGCGCATGGGCTGCGGCTTCGGTGCGTGCATGGGCTGTACGTGCAGGACCAAATACGGCAGCAAGCGCATCTGCAAGGACGGTCCCGTCCTCACAAAGGAGGAAATCGTATGGTGAACACATCGGTCCATCTGTGCGCACTTGCGCTGGACAACCCTGTCATACCCGCCAGCGGCACCTTCGGCTTCGGTGCGGAGTTCGCCGAGCTGTACGACATCAACTGCTTGGGCACCTTTTCGTTTAAGGGCACCACAAGAGAACCCCGTTTCGGCAACCCCACGCCCCGCATTGCGGAGTGCGAGAGTGGAATGCTCAATGCGGTGGGACTGCAAAATCCCGGCGTGGAAGCGGTGATCGCCCAGCAGCTGCCGCAGATGAAACAGTATTTTCACAAGCCCGTGATGGCAAATGTCAGCGGCTTCTCCCTCGAGGAATACGCCGAAACGTGTGCCATGCTGGACAAAGAAGAACAGGTCGGCTGGCTGGAAGTGAACATCAGCTGTCCCAACGTCCACGGCGGCGGCATGAGCTTCGGCACCGACCCGAAAATGGCGGCGGCAGTGACCAAGGCGGTCAAGGCGGTTACAACGAAGCCCGTGATCATGAAGCTGTCCCCCAACGTGACCGACATTACCGCCATTGCCAAGGCGTGCGCAGACGCAGGCGCAGACGCCCTGAGCCTTATCAACACCCTGCAGGGGATGCGCATTGACCTCAAAAAGCGTGCGCCGATTCTCAAAAACCGCTTCGGCGGCTTTTCCGGTCCGGCAGTTTTCCCCGTTGCCCTGCGCATGGTCTACCAAGTGTACGAAGCGGTGGATATTCCCCTTGTGGGCATGGGCGGCGTTTCCACGGCGCAGGACGTTTTGGAGATGATGCTTGCCGGTGCCACGGCCGTACAGGTCGGTGCCGCCAATCTGGTCGATCCCTTTGCCTGCAAGAAGATCATCGACGATCTTCCGGCGGCAATGCAGCAATACGGAATTACCGATTTACAGGAAATTATAGGAGGTGCCCACCATGGGTCGTGACGTAATCATTGCCTGCGACTTCGCAAGCCGGCAGGCGACGATGGACTTTTTGTCCAACTTTAAAGAGGAGAAGCCCTTTGTGAAAATCGGCATGGAGCTGTTCTATGCCGAAGGTCCCGATATCGTGCGGGAGATCAAAGCACGGGGACACAAGATTTTCTTGGACTTGAAGCTGCACGACATCCCCAACACTGTGAAAAAAGCGATGGCGGTGCTGTCCTCGCTGGATGTGGACATCTGCAACCTGCACGCCGGCGGTACGATTGCCATGATGGAAGCGGCGCTGGAGGGTCTGACCCGTCCCGACGGCACCAGACCTTTGCTGATCGCCGTGACCCAGCTGACCTCCACCGACCAGACCCGCATGGAAGAGGATTTGTGGATTCGGGAACCCATCGACAAGGTCGTCATGCACTACGCCGAGAACGCCGCCAAAGCGGGACTCGACGGCGTGGTCTGCTCTCCGCTGGAGGCGTCCAAGGTGCACGACGTGTGCGGCAAAAATTTCCTGACCGTGACGCCCGGCATCCGTTTTGCGGACGGCGACGTGGGCGATCAGGTGCGTGTGACCACCCCTGCAAAAGCCAAGGAGATCGGCTCGGACTATATCGTGGTCGGTCGTCCCATTACCGCTGCGGCAGATCCCGTTGCCGCATACCGTCGCTGTGTGGCCGAATTTGTGGATTAAGGAGAACAAAAGAACATGAAAACAAAAATCGCTAAGGATTTGCTGTCCATCAAAGCTGTATTTTTCCGTCCCGAGGAGCCGTTCATCTGGGCAAGCGGCATCAAAAGTCCCGTGTATACCGACAACCGTCTGACCCTGTCCGACGTTGCCGTCCGTGCCGATGTGGAGAACGGACTGGCGCAGCTGATCCGGGAGAACTACCCCGAAGCCGAAGCGCTCTTCGGTACCAGCACCGCCGGCATCGCCCATGCGGCGATCACCGCCCATCTGCTCTCCCTGCCCATGGGTTACGTCCGTTCCGGTGCGAAAGACCACGGCAGAAAAAATCAAATCGAGGGCAAGCTCATTCCCGGTCAAAAAGTCGTCGTCGTGGAGGATCTGATCTCCACGGGCGGCAGTGTGATCGAGGTGGTCAACATCCTGCGGGAAGCGGGTGCCGAGGTGCTGGGCATCGTGAGCATCTTCACCTACGGGATGCAGAAGGGTCTCGACCGTTTGGCGCAAGCGAATGTCCAGAACGTCAGTCTCACCGACTTCGACACCGTTGCACAGGTCGCCGCTGACGAGGGCTATATTGCACACAGCGATGTGGAGCGTCTGATTGCGTTCCGCAACTGTCCGTCCGATGAAAGCTGGATCGGAAAGGGTGAGACACTGTGAGAAGTCTGATCGACATCAAGGACTTGTCCGTGCAGGAGATCGGGGAACTGATCGCCGTTGCAGAGGATATCATCGCAGATCCCGAAAAGTATGCCCACAAATGCGCCGGCAAAAAGCTGGCGACCCTGTTTTTCGAGCCGTCCACCAGAACCCGTCTGAGCTTCGAGGCGGCGATGTATGAGCTGGGCGGTCACGTTATCGGCTTTTCCTCCGCACAAAACAGCTCCACCGCCAAGGGGGAGAGCGTTTCCGACACGGTGCGCACGGTGTCCTGCTATGCGGACATCATTGCCATGCGCCACCCCAAGGAGGGTGCGCCGCTGGTGGCGTCCCGCAGAGCGTCCGTGCCGATCATCAACGCCGGCGACGGCGGGCACAACCATCCCACGCAGACGCTGGCTGATTTGCTGACCATCCACAGGGAAAAGGGCGGCTTTGAAAACCTGACCATCGGGCTTTGCGGCGATCTGAAATTCGGTCGCACCGTCCATTCCCTCATCACCGCCATGTCCCGCTACGGCGGCGTGCGGTTTGTGATGATCTCTCCGGAGGAACTGTGTGTGCCCGAGTATATCAAGACAGAAATCCTCGACCCGGCCGGCAGTCCCTACACCGAGTGCCGTGAGCTGGAGCCGGTGATGGAGCAGCTGGATATCCTCTACATGACCCGTGTACAGCGGGAGCGCTTCTTTAACGAAGCGGATTATATTCGTTTGAAAGATACCTATGTCCTGACCGAGGACAAACTGCGCAACGCCAAGCAGGATTTGTGCATCATGCATCCGCTGCCCCGTGTCAACGAAATCTCCGTTTCCGTGGACGACGACCCCCGGGCGTGCTACTTCAAACAGGTGCTGTACGGCAAGTATATCCGCATGGCGCTGATTCTGAAACTGTTGCAGGAGGCGAAAGCATGATTATCGGACAAATCAAGGACGGCATTGTGCTTGACCATATCACCGCCGGCAAGGGCATGGAAATCTACAAGATTCTCGGTCTGGGCGAGCTGGACTGCACCGTGGCGATGATCAAGAACGCCGACTCTCCCAAGATGGGCAAAAAGGACATCATCAAGGTTGGCAAGGTCATTGACCTGAATCTGGACATTTTGGGCTATATCGACCCCGGCATCACAGTCAATATCATTCGGGACGGCGAGCGCATCAAGCGGGAAAAACTCTCCTTGCCCGAGCGCATTACCGGCGTTATCCGGTGCAAAAATCCCCGCTGTATCACGTCTGTGGAGCAGGAACTGGAGCATGAGTTCGTCCTGACCGACCGTGAAAAGGGTGTGTACCGCTGTGTATACTGCGAAGCCAAGGCGAAGCGATAACGTTTGCAAATACGAAAAAGGACAGACGGATCGATTTTTTGCGGTCTGTCTGTCTTCTATTTCCAAAAAGCTATTGAAATTTGTTTTCTTATCCGATATAATGAAGATGTAAAAGGAGGCGTATCCATGAAAAAGTTTTTATCTGTTCTTTTGGTTCTTTCCATGCTGGTCGCTACGCTGATTCCCGTCAGTGCGCAAGCGCCGGCTGCCGAGCCGCAGATTGAGGTCGTCGCACAGGGGGATTTGAGCGACAATGCCGTTGAATACCCCATTGTTTTCGTCACCGGTATCGGTCAGACATGGACCCATCTCGTCAATGAGGACGGTTCCTACAAGACCGACAGCAAGGGCAACGTCATCGAGTATAACCTGTTCTATGTGGACATCAAGGGTCTGTTTCAGCCCAAGGCATTTTTTGCCACACTGCGCTTTTTAGGCGAGTTCGTCGGTTCAATGATTCTCGACCGCAACCTTGTGCGTGCCGCCGATGTCGAGGCGCTGTTCGAGGGACTGCTGCACTACAACATCGTCGATGAAAACGGCAAGCTTCCCGCCGATGTCGAGGATACCGTCAAGCCCTATCCGCTGAGCGAATACAACGAGCTGGATACAAAGAATTTCTTCCGCTCCATTCCCTGTCAGAGTATTGTTCCCGAGGTGGGTGCTGAAAATATCTTCTGCTTCAACCATCCTGCATTCAGTTTCCTGTATGACGACGCAGACGGACTGCACGAGTTTATCGGTACCATTCTCGAAAAGTACTCCGATGCGGACAAGGTCGTGCTTGTCCCCATGAGCATGGGCGCCGCTGTAACGAATGCGTATTTGGATCGCTACGGCGATTGCGGCGAGGTTGCACGCGTCGTCAGCATCGTCGGCGCATGGGACGGCAGCGATGTCGTTGCCGACCTTGTGGAGAAAAAGTACGCCTCCAACGCCCCCGAACTGCTGTACAATGGCATTATTGCCGACCTGATCGGCGAGCCCTTCGGCTATATTGTCAACATCCTTCTGCGTGCATTCCCCAAGGCAACGCTGCGGGAGATCATCGACACTGCCCTGACGGGCGTGGTTCGTCCGCTGATTTTGAAAACGCCGTCCATGATGGCGCTTGTGCCCTCCTCCCGCTATGAGGCCATCGAAAAGGAATACCTTTCCGGGGATGAGTGGGCGTATATTCGTGCGCAGACCCGCCCCTACTATGAGGCGCAGAAAAATTTGCAGCCCAGACTTCGGGCACTGGAAGCGCAGGGCATGGAGTTCTACTTCATCTCCGGCTACGGGCTGAAGTTCGGCGGCTACAGCGATGACTATGCATTCTTCCAGTTCATGGAGTCTGCCGAGACCACCAATGCCGACGAGATCATCCAGATCAGCTCCACCGCCCCCGGCGCAACGTTTGCGCCCTTTGACAAGTCTCTGGACGTCAAGACGCCGTACACCTCTCCCGACGGCTCTGTGGATCTGTCCACCTGCTTCGCCCCCGACAGAACATGGATCTTCCACGGACAGAAGCATGAGCTGGAATACAACAACACCGCCATCCGTCTGGCGTTTGAGATCGCCATGGGTACGGTCACCAGCGTGGCACAGGTCGCCGATGTCTATCCGCAGTTCAACGAATCCCGGGACGCCAAGCGTCTGATTCGTGGCGAGGACAACTACATCAACCAGCTGACCGAGTACATTGAGGAAAACGAGAACGATCCCGCCAAGGCGGAGAACGTCGCCAAAGCGCAGAAAGCGCTGGACGCCTGCCAGACGATGCTGAACGATACCCACAACGACCGTGAAAAGGACGATGCCGTCATGGATGCGGCGTTCGAGGTGCTGGTCGAGCTGGGAATCCGTGAAGCACCCAAGGAAAAGAGAACCTCTCTGGGCACGAAGCTGCTTCGCAAGCTCAACGACAAGGTGTACGAGATTTTTGGCGCCGAGGGCTTTATTGACGCCCTGCCCTGCAAAAAGTAACCGATATGAAAAAACATCCGCCGATCCTTGTGACCGGTGGATGTTTTTTTACGGAATATGCCGTGGAGGTTCAGCCGATTCTGTGCCCGTTCTTGAATTTGATCTTGCCCAAAAGCGGGATTTTGGCAAAGCCGGTGAAAACGTCGCCGTCAAAGGTCATCTGGATGGGCACTTCCTTGCCCGGGAGCATGGGCGTGGTGACGACGGCGGACAGGGTGTTGCCCTCCTCGGTGACGCTGTCGATGCTGTACTGCGGCATCTTGACGCCCTTGGCCTCCACCGCAAAATCGTATTCGCCGTTTTTGTCTGCGATGGTGACGATCCCTTCTCCACGGAACATCATGGTGTCCACACTGCATTCCCATTTGCCGATACCGATCATGATTCCAACTCCTTTTCTTGTTGCATTCAGCAGCTTCACTGTACCATTTTTTTTCGGCAGGGTATTGTACAAATTATAGATTTGCGGTAGAATAAAATAGGAGGTGGCGGTATGTCCTGTGTGAAAACGGAGGAGCGGCTCTGTGCGATTCGCACATATATCGAGCAGCATTTGGCCGAGAAGATCACCGTTCGGGAGATGGCGGCAAGATTGGGACTGCACCCGAGCTATTTGAACACATTCTTTTGCCGGCGAACAGGGGAGAGCATTCAGGCGTATATCCGCCGCAGGAAGATGCAGAAAGCAGTGGAAATGATTCTGAAAACGAATTATTCTTTGTCCCAGATCGGGGCATCCCTCGGCTATTTTGACCAAAGTCATTTCAGCCGAACCTTTCAAAAAGAAACGGGTATGACGCCGGGCAGGTACAGGGAAACGCATAAATTGTGAAAAAGTGTCAAAAATGACGGATTGTGTACAGAACTTCTGTAAAATTTTATGCATTTTGTGAATGTGTTTCGGTGAAAAACTTGACTTTGCTCGAAAGATGCGGTATGATATTCAATGACTAAAAGGGTGTGTAAAATGCTTTTTTCGTCCGAATCCGAAACATTTCCGCAGGGGGATGCGGAACCCATGCGTAAACGGACGGCGCAGAAAGCTTTGTCTGCGTACCAAAGCAATTACGGAAGCATCGGTTGCACAGAACCGAAATGAAACGATCAGGGGGAATTTCATTGAAACGTGTCGCTGAAAAGTTTGGATTGATCGCCAAGCAGGTCATCTTGATTTTTGCAGACATTTTACTGATCAATATTTGTTTTTTCATCACGGCGGCAATGATTTCTTCGGCTTCGTTCGCCGATTTGCTGCCGATGCTGTTGTCC
Source organism: Oscillospiraceae bacterium (assembly GCA_029012165.1). GTDB lineage: Bacteria > Bacillota > Clostridia > Oscillospirales > Acutalibacteraceae > UBA1425. Next base: position 9,146 of record JAQXLO010000037.1, read on the forward strand.
AGATCGCTGCCGGTGACGGCTGCATTCATCCTCATTTACGGCGTTTGCGGTCTGTACAGCAGTATTTGGAAATACGCCAGCATCAACGACCTGATCCGCTGCTGCCTTGCCGGATTTCTCGGCGGGCTGGTCAGCGTCTCCATCGACAAGATCGGCGCCTATTTCGGCTGGGGCTCCATGGGTAACTTCCCGGCGTACTTCTATGTGTGCAGTACACTGCTCATCATCGCTTCCTGCGGCGGGTTCCGGCTGCTGTACCGCTTGAGCCGCTATGTGTATCGGGAAAACGGCGTTATCACCCGCGACCTGCGCAATAGGAACCGCATTCTGATCATCGGCGCAGGGGACATGGGCATGATTATCGTGCGTGAGCTGGAGGCAAACGCATACCGCAAGGGGCGCCCGGTGGTCATCGTGGACGACAACGTGCGCAAACAGGGCAAAAAGATGTGCGGCATCCCCGTGCGGGGCGGCACAGACAGGATCCCCGAGATCGCAGAGCGCTACAAGATCGATGAGATCATTTACTGCATCCCGTCCGCATCGGCAGAGCGTCAGCGGGAGATCATGAACATTGCCATGAAGACGGGGTGCATTTTGAAAAAGTGTCCCACGCTTTTGGAAATGAACGCCAACGAGCCCGATCTGCAAAAGATTCGCAAGGTGGACATCTGCGACCTGCTTCCCCGCCCGGAGGTGGATTTGAACATCGAACAGTGCCGCTATCTGCAGGGGCAGACCGTGCTGATTACCGGCTGCGGCTCCATCGGCAGCGAGATCTGCCGTCAGGTGGCAAAGCACAAACCCAAGTGCATGGTGCTGGTGGACAACTACGAGAACAATGTCTTTTCCGTGTACCACGAGATTCTTCGCATGAACAAGGGGAAGTTTCCCGTGTATATCCGCATCGGCTCCGTGCAGGATGTGGGCAGGCTGCACGAGATCTTTGAGGAGTTCCATCCCGACATCGTATTCCATGCTGCGGCGCACAAGCACGTGCCGCTGATGGAGGACAGCCCCTGCGAGGCGGTCAAAAACAACATCTTCGGCACCTTCAACACTGCAAAAACGGCGGTGGAATATAAGGTCAAAAAATTTGTCATCCTTTCCACGGACAAGGCGGTCAACCCTGCCAATGTGATGGGGGCAACCAAGCGTGTGACGGAGCTGATCATCCAGTATTTCGACCGCCATGCCCTGGATACCCGCTTTGCCGCTGTGCGCTTTGGCAACGTGCTGGGTTCCAACGGCAGCGTGATTCCTATCTTTAAAAAGCAAATTGAAAACGGAGGTCCGGTGACCGTCACCGATCCCGATATCACCCGCTACTTCATGACCATTCCCGAGGCGGCGCAGCTGGTTATCCAGGCAGGCAGCCTTTCCAAGGGCGGTGAGGTGTTCGTGCTGGATATGGGCGAGCCGGTCAAAATCCTTGACCTTGCAGAGAATATCATCCGTCTGTCCGGCTTTGTGCCGTACAGAGACATCGACATCGTGTTCACCGGGCTTCGTCCGGGCGAAAAGCTGTACGAGGAACTGACCATGACCGAGGAGATGCGTGGACGCAAAAAGACCGCCAACAACAAGATCTTCGTCACGCCGCCGGTGGACTTTTCGGATGAACAGCTGGAAACCGCTTTGGACAAGCTGCGTTCGGCGAATAAGCAAAACGTGCGGGATCTGCTCAAGGAGATCGTCCCCAACTATCAGGAAAATCCCGACGCCCCTGCTGTGGAATAAAACGGAAAGGCTGATCCGCTTTGAAAAAAATTCTGTTTGTGGCGACTGTGCCGGAACATTTCCGCTATTTTCATCTGCCGTGCTTCCGGATGCTTCAGGAACACGGCTTCGAGGTGCATACGGCGTGCAGTGCCCCGGAAGAATTTCCCTATACGGACAGGCAGTTTGTCGTTCCCATGGGCAGAAATCCGTGGGATCCGCAGAATGTGCAGGGCTATAAACAACTGAAAAAGATTATCAACGACGGCGGCTACGACATCGTCCATTGCCATACGCCCATGGGCGGCACCTTAGGCAGACTGTGTTCTGCAAAGGCACGCAAAAAGGGGACACGGGTGATCTACACAGCCCACGGCTTCCACTTCTACAAGGGTGCGCCGAAGCTCAACTGGCTCCTGTTCTTTCCCATTGAGGGCGTATTGTCTTGTATGACGGATGTGCTGATTACCATCAACGAGGAGGATTATCGGCGTGCCCGCCGTTTTTTCCATGCCAAAAAGACGGCGTATGTCCACGGTGTCGGCTGTGACACCACTCGCTTTTACCGTGCCGACGGGGAAGTGCGTGCGCAGATGCGCTCTTCTCTGGGGCTTCGGGACAGCGACACGGTGCTTGTGTATGTGGCGGAGCAGAACGCCAATAAAAATCAGGGTCTGCTGATTCGTGCCGTCGAGGCTTTACTGCCCCGTTACCCAAACCTGAAGCTTTTGCTTGTCGGACCCGACCACATAGACGGCGCTTACGAAGCGATGGCAAAGGCGTCGTCGGCACCGGTTGTTTTTACCGGGGAGCGGCACGACATTCCGCAGATCCTTTCCGTCTGCGACATCTACACGGCGTCGAGTCTGCGTGAGGGTCTGCCCGTCAACGTGATGGAGGCGATGTCCGCCGGACTTCCCGTTTTGGCGTTCAACAACCGTGGACACCGTGCCTTGGTGCAGGACGGCAAGACGGGTCTGCTTGCCGACACGCAGACAGAGTTTACCGATAAGCTGGAAAAACTGCTGGAGGATGCCGCCCTGCGCAGTGCCCTTGCCCGGGCGGGGAAAGCGCACATTGCAGACTACGATCTGCAAAAGGTTCTCGCAGAGTTGGGCGAGATTTATTTTGTGTAACGGAGCGATCAAGATGGAGCCTGTTCGTGTTTTGCACGTATTGCATTCCATGAACTGCGGCGGTGCGGAGACGCTGTTGATGCACCTGTACCGCAATATGGACACAGACAAAGTGCAGTTCGACTTCCTCGTCAATGTGTTTGACGAGATGTTTTATGAAAAAGAGATCTGCGCTTTGGGCGGCCGCATTTTCCGTATGCCGTTTTTGACCAAGGTGACGCCGCCTGTTTACGAATATCGTCTGTACAAATTTTTCAAGCTGCACCCTTATACCGTTGTCCACTCCCATCTGGAGACCACAACGGGGCTGATCCTGCGTGCCGCAAGGCGTGCGGGTGTTCCCGTGCGCATCGCACACAGTCACAATTCCCGCTTCACCCGAACGGGACTTGCGGCACTGCCCGAGAATATGTTCAAAGCCTATTGCCGGCAAAAAATCGTGCCCAACGCCACCAAGCTGTACGGCTGTTCGGAGCTTGCGAATGCGTGGCTGTACGGCAAGCACGCACAGCAGAGCGAACTGCTCAACAACGGCATCGATACGGCGGCGTGTGCCTTTCGTCCCGAGATGCGTGCGCAAATGCGTGCGGCGCTCTCGCTCGGAAGCGAAAAGGTGTTCGGTCATGTGGGCAGATTCAACGACCAGAAAAACCACGCTTTTTTGATAGAAGCCTTTGCTTCGTATCACAAAACAAACCCGGACAGCGTGCTTCTGCTCGTCGGCGAGGGTGTTTTACAGCCGCAAATCGAGGCGCAGGTGAACGCCGCCGATCTTTCGGACAGCGTGCGTTTTTTGGGACTGAGAAATGATGTAGCCGATCTCCTGTCTGCAATGGATGTTTTCCTGCTGCCGTCCAAATTTGAGGGCTTGCCCCTTGTGCTGGTCGAAGCGCAGGCGGCGGGGCTCTCTTGCCTTGCCGCAGACACCGTTTCGCCGATGGCGAATTTGTCCGCAGGGTATTTTCGCTTTTTACCGCTGGAAACCGATGCGTGGGTGCGTGCCATGCACGATGCGCCTGTTAAGCGCAGGGACGATGCGGCAAACATTGTCGCACAGTGCGGCTTTGACAGCCGCATACAGGCAGAGAAACTGCAAGCATTTTATCTTGCGAACGGGGAGAGAGTATGACGTTTACACTTCGGCTCAGTGAGGTTCCGCTCCACCTGTACCCGATCTTGGCAGGGTTTGAGTCACTTCGTCGCAAGGGTGCGATTCGTTTAAAAATTGAGCGACTGCGCCCGGGTGCGCCCGACCTGCTCCCGTACAATATGCTGGAGGTCGTGGGCGAGGACGGCAAACGCCTGATCTTCGACATGAACGACGGCTACGAGAACTTGCTCAAAGACCGTGCGGAAATGATTCCGTTTTACAACGGACTTTTAGACCGATGCGATTTGTTGTTTAAGCGCAGTTTTGACGGCGTGCGCAATGCACAGCTTCAAGCGCCTGAAAAGATGCGCCGCACACCGCCGAATTTTTTGGTGACACTGCCCCACAATCCGGCGCACATCCCTGTGCCGTGCGACCCGAATCGGGAAAAGATCAAAAAGCTTATCCGTATGCTGCCCGGTTCCCAGTATTACAACGGGCATATTCTGGAAAAAAATATCTTTGACACGCCCCGCCTTTCCGAAAAGCCCCGCATTCTGTTCCTGGCACGGCTGTGGGATCCCGACGGCGAGTTCCCGGGACAGCTCACACCGGCGATGCAGGAGGAACGCCACGCCATCAACGAGAGCCGTGCGCAGTGTATCCGCCTTTTGCGGGATGCGTTCGGCGAGCGGTTTTGCGGCGGTGTTGCACCGTCTGCTTTTTCGCAAAAGGAATATGCGGACGTGGTGTTGGAGAATGCAGGGCTTTCCCGCAAAAACGCATACCTTACGTTTATGAAGCAGTTCGATATCCACATTGCCACCATGGGACTGCACGGTTCCACGGGCTGGAAGTTTGCGGAATATCTTGCCGCATCCAAGGCTGTTGTCTGCGAGCCGCTTTGCTACGAAAGTGCGGGGGGACTTGCGGATGGAACGCATTACCTGTCCTTTACCGACGGCGATGCCTGCGTGCGGCAGGTGCAGACGCTCATGGACGACGACAGACGTTTGGCGATGATGCAGGCGAACCATGCCTATGCCGAGCAGTATATGCGATGCGAAGCGTTTGTGCGTTATGCTTTGCGGGAATGCGGCTATACTTTATAAAAGGAGAATTGAACCGTGGCGATACTGACCGTTTTTACACCGACCTATAACCGTGCCTATATTTTGCCCCAGTGCTACGAAGCCATGAAGCGGCAGACGGAGCAGGATTTTGTCTGGCTTGTCGTGGACGACGGTTCCTCGGACGGCACGGAAGAACTGGTCAAGGGCTGGATGCAGGAGGAACACGGGTTTACCCTGCGCTATGTGCGGCAGGAAAACAAAGGGATGCACGGTGCGCACAACCTTGCTTATGAAAACATCGACACCGAGATCAACACCTGCATCGACTCGGACGATTTCATGCCCGACGACGCCGTGGAAAAGATCGTCTGCTTCTGGCAGACCTGCGAGCGGGACGAGCACATCAGCGGCTTTCTTGCACTGGATGCGTACAAAAACGGTGAAGTGATCGGAACAAAGCTGCCTGTGGAAAAGGCACCTGCCACCTCCTACGACTTTTATTACCGCTACGGCGTGTCGGGAGACAAGAAGTTTATCCTGCGTACCGACCTGACGAAGCAGAATCCGTACCCCATCTTTGAGGGAGAAAAATATGTAAATCTCGCCACAAAATACAGCCTTTTGGACAAGGAGTACAAGCTCCTTGCGCTCAATGAGGTGGTCTGTATCGTGGAGTATCTGGAGGACGGCTCTTCACGCAACATGATCCGCCAGTATTTCAAGAATCCGCAGGGCTTCGCCTACAGCCGCAAGCTGTGTATGCAGCTGCCCTTTGCGGGCTTCAAGTTTCGCTTCGTGCAGGCGATGCACTACGTTTCCAGCAGTCTGATTTTAAAGAATACACACTACCTGTCCGAAAGTCCCTGCAAAGCGCTGACGCTTTTGGCAACGCCTGTCGGATTTTTGTGGTGGCTGTATCTGCGGTTTCAATACAGAAAATACGAAAAGGGTTGATTATTAACTAATGTCCTATTACATGATCATTTTCACGGTGATGGTTTTGGGCAGCTTTTTTCTTGCTCTGCTCGCTCGAAACTACCCGATGCGGCGTTCCGGCGGACTGGGACAGCCCTTGCCGAATCCGATCGGCTTCATCCTCCCCGCTGTCGCCTTCGGCGTATTCTCCGGTTTGCGCAACAACATGGGGGACACGTTCTACTACATCTATTCCTATAATCTTTTGGACTCGGATACGATGGAACCTGTCAAGTTTTCTTTCGAGGGCGGTATTCTCTATCCGTATATCCAGTACCTGTGCCGTCTGCGTTCTCCCGACCCGTATGCGCTCATTATGATAACGGCGCTGATTTCCGTTATCCCGACGGTATTCATTATCTACAAGTACAGTTGCCCGTATGAGCTGGGCATCGCACTGTATGTGTTGACCTCTTACTATACGTTCTCGATGAACGGTATTCGTCAGTATGCGGCGGCGGGCATTTTGATTCTCGGCACGAAGTATTTGTTGTCCGACAATAAATCGGATTTCCTCAAATATCTGGTTTTCGTCCTTGGCGCATGGTTGTTCCACTCCAGCGCATTGATTATGATACCCATCTATTTCATTGTGCGGCGCCGCTCTTGGACGCCGTTCACCCTGTTCATTTTGCTGGGCACAACGGTTGCCACAGCGGCGTTCGATTCGCTTTTGCCATCCTTCCTTGGAGCGATTGAGGATACAACGTACGGCATCTACGCCGAAAACGGCTGGTTCACCTCCGGTCAGGAGACCGGCTCGGACATCATCCGTGTGGCTGTTCTGGCGGTTCCGCTGGTTTTGGCATACATCTCCCGGGAGAAGCTTAGCTATCTGCACGGCAGAAAATGGGACATTTTGGTCAATCTGTCGGTGATCAACTTAGCGTTCTACATCCTGTCGCTGTATAACTGGATTTTCGCACGCTTGGCGATTTATACGAGCATCTATGTCATCATCATGATGACATACGTCATCACGGAAGCGCTGCACAAGGAGCAGAGCAAGGGCGTCTATCTTGCGTCCCTGCTGCTGTATTCATTCTATTTTTACAATGTCCGATACTCGATCGAACCGTATGCCAGTGATCTTTTTTAAGGCAACATTTTTTCAGAAAGGACTGCGATATGATTCCGAAAACGATTCATTACTGCTGGTTCGGCAGAGGGGAGAAGCCGAAACTGGTGCAAAAATGCATGGCCTCGTGGCAGAAAAATTTGCCCGGCTATACGTTTGTGGAGTGGAACGAGGACAACTTTGATGTCAACCAAAATCTTTTCGTGCAGCAGGCGTACGCCCACCGCAACTTCGCCTTTGTCAGCGACTATGCCCGGGCGCAGGCGCTGTACAACGAGGGCGGCATCTACCTTGACACCGACGTCGAAGTGCTGAAAAGCTTTGACGCTTTTCTGGAAAATCGCTTCTTTGCGGGCTTTGAGGAAAAGAACT
>JAQXLO010000038.1 GCA_029012165.1 Oscillospiraceae bacterium
TGCTCGGCAGTAACGGTTTCTGCCGCAGTGGTGTCCTCTGCCGCATCTTTGCCGCCGCAGGCAGCACAGCTGAAGATCATGATGGCAGCTGCTGTAAGTGCAAGAAGTTTTTTCAGTTTCATACTGTTCTCCCTCAATATAGTTTTGTAGTGAACTACATATGGATTATACCATTTATTTCGGCGGGTTTCAATAGAGAAGATGCATTTCTTGTTTGTTTTTTTCATACAAATAAGGACAAATTTGGCTGGAAATAATTTTTTTATGCATTTGTATTGACATTTTTCTGTGAAGTGTGTATAATATACAGAGATTTTAGGAAGAGGTGCTACTATGACAATGGGCAATGTGCATATGCGTTCCCGTCATCAGGCTGCGTGCTGTTCAGTATGCGGCGCCGCTTCTGCGTCTTTTTCCTATATTTATGCAGTACGATTTTATACGTACTGCTTTTTTTATTACTTTATTGAAAACAGAATCATGCCCCGAAAAGGAATTGCTTGACGACCTTCCCCAAAGTACAGTTTTATGGCAGATCAAACGGCTCCTTTTCCGAGGAGCCGTTTTTATTTTGAAAGGATGAATCAAAATGGATGAACTGAAAACCGTCAGAAATAAGATCAACGAGATCGACGCCTCCATGGCGAAGCTTTTTGAAGAAAGAATGCAGGCCTGCCGAGAAATCGCCGGATATAAAAAGGAACACGGTCTTTCCGTGCGTGACAGCGCCAGAGAGGCGGAGCTGATCGACAAGCGCAGAAAGGATCTGCAGGACGATGCCATCGAACCCTACTATGTGCAGTTTTTGAAAAACACCATTGACCTTTCCTGCAACTACCAGTCCATGCTTCTGTCCGGCAGAAAAGTCACCTACTGCGGCGTCGAGGGCGCCTTTGCGCAGATTGCCGCCCATCGGATGTTCCCCGATGCACAGCTGACCGCCTTCCCCAGTTTCGCCGAAGCATATGCCGCCGTGGAGAGCGGCGAATACGACTGTGCCGTTCTGCCGCTGGAAAACAGCTATGCGGGCGAAGTCGGCGCTGTGATGGATCTGATCTTTTCCGGCACACTGTACATCAATCAGGTCATGGATCTCCCCATTGTGCATCACCTGATCGCACCCGAAGGCGCCTCCCTTGAGGACATCCGAACCGTTGTGAGTCATCCGCAGGCGCTGGATCAGTGCTCCGGGTATATTGAAAAGCACGGCTTTGAAACCAAGACATATTCCAACACTGCTGCGGCAGCGAAGTACGTCAAGGATCTCGGGGACAAAACCGTCGCAGCCATTGCCTCCGAAGAGACGTGTGAAAAGTTGGGACTGAAGATTCTCGAATCTTCCATCAACGACAGCAAAAACAACACCACCCGTTTCGCCGTATTCTCCCGTGCGCAAAACCACCGCTCCAGTGCCGGCAGAAAAGACGATGAAAACTTCATGCTCGTATTCACCGTCAAAAACGAAGCCGGTGCTCTGGCGCAGACGCTGAACATCATCGGCGCCCACGGATACAATATGCGCACCCTGCGCAGCCGTCCCATGAAGGGATTGAAATGGAACTATTACTTCTTCATTGAAGCAGAAGGCAACATCCACAACACCAACGGTCAGGATATGCTGCAGGAGCTTTCCGCCATTTGTGCGAAGCTGAAAAATGTCGGCAGCTACAGTGAAATCGGCGGATAACGGAGAAATGCTATGAACATCACGGTACGTTACGAAAACAAAAGCTACGATATCCATCTGGGAAACGGCGCTTTGAAAACCATGGGAGAAGTCGCCGATCTCCACCGCAAGGTGATGATCGTCACAGACAGCGGCGTCCCGGGCGAATATGTGCGCACCGTTGCCGCACAGTGCCGGGAACCTCATATTTTCACCTTCCCCCGGGGAGAAAAAAGCAAGAACATGGACACCTTCTGTCACGTTCTTGCCCAGATGCTCCATGCCGGATTTACCCGCAGCGACTGTGTTGTCGCTGTCGGCGGCGGCGTTGTGGGAGACTTGAGCGGCTTTGCCGCCTCCTGCTATATGCGGGGCGTGGATTTCTACAATGTCCCCACCACATTGCTCTCACAGGTGGATTCCTCCATCGGCGGCAAAACAGCCGTGGATTTTGAGGGCATCAAAAACGCAGTCGGTGCTTTCTATCCGCCCAAGGCGGTTTTCATTGATCCCCTCACCCTGCAAACCCTTGACCGGCGTCAGGTATCGGCCGGTTTGACCGAAGCGATCAAGATGGCTGCCACAAGTGATGCGGCGCTGTTTGAAAAAATCGAGAAAAGCACGGATCTGCAAAAGGATCTGCCCGATATCATTTACGGTGCATTGCGCATCAAGAAAATGGTGGTCGAAGAGGATCCCAAGGAGCAGGGTCTGCGCAAGGTGCTCAACTTTGGACACACGGCAGGACACGCCGTGGAAAGCTTCTACGGTGGAGAGCTGCTGCACGGAGAATGCGTTGCCATCGGGATGCTGCCCATGTGCAGTGCGCCTGTGCAGGAGCGCCTTGAAAACGTGCTCACCAAATACGGTCTGCCTGTGCGTTTCAAAGCAGATGTGCAAAAGCTGCTGCCGATTATGATGCACGACAAAAAAATGCAGAACGGTCTGGTGCAGACTGTCTTTGTGCCGCAGATCGGCTCCTTTTCTTTCAGACAGATGACCCCGCAGGAAATCTTAACCAGAATGGAGAATGCAGGATGAAAAACACCTTCGGGCAAAGCATGAGCGTGACCCTGTTTGGGGAAAGCCACGGTGCTGCTGTGGGGGTCGTAATCGACGGCATTGCGCCCGGCATCCCCGTCATTCCCGAGCAGATCGAGCGGCAGCTGCAGCGGCGCAGACCTGCTTCCTCCATTGACACCCCTCGCCGGGAACAGGATCCGTTCCAGATACTCAGCGGCGTTTTTGAAGGGCACACCACAGGCACGCCGCTGTGCATCTCCATCCCCAACGAGAATACACGCAGCAAAGACTACTGTTACGGACTTGCCCGCCCTGCCCACGCCGACTACACCGCCCACTGCAAATACCACGGCTTTGAGGATTTTCGAGGCGGCGGCCACTTCTCCGGGCGCATCACTGCGGCGCTGTCCGCAGCCGGCGGCATTCTGATCCCTGCCCTGAGAAATATCGGTATCACCATCGGCACCCATATCCTCACCTGCGGACAGGTAAAGGACAGAGCCTTTGCGGACGCAGCGGCGGATATCGAACTACTGCAAGGCAGAAGCTTCCCTGTTTTGGAGGAAGCGTGCGCAGAAACAATGACGCAGGAGATCCAGCAGGCTCGAATGGACTGCGACAGCATCGGCGGCATTATCCAAACGGCTGTCTGCGGCGTGGCGCCGGGTCTCGGAGAGCCTTGGTTTGACAGCGTGGAAAGCCAGCTGTCCCACGCCATGTTCAGCCTCGGCGGCGTCAAGGGCATAGAGTTCGGCATGGGATTTGATGTGGCGAATCACCGGGGCAGCTTTTGCAACGACGCCATGCGTATGCAAGACGGACGTATGTACACCGAAACCAACCACAATGGCGGCATCAACGGCGGCATCACCAATGGGATGCCCATCGTGTTCCAGTGTGCGGTAAAGCCCACTCCCTCCATTGCGCAGACGCAAAAAACCGTTGATTTTATAAAGAACGAAAACGCCGATATCAACATCCACGGCAGACACGACCCGGCGATCCTGCGGCGCATCTGCCCCGTTGCCGACAGCGTGACCGCCATCGTGCTGTGCGATCTTTTGGCGCAGAGATACGGCACGGATTATCTTGCGAAAGGACGTGAGGGTTCATGCAGTACGGTCTGATCGGAGAAAAATTGGGGCACAGCTAGTCCCGGGAGATCCATGATAATATCGCCGACTACAAGTATGAACTTGTGGAGCTTACCCATGCGGAATTGCCCATATTCTTGCAAAAAAAGGATTTTCATGCCATCAACGTCACCATCCCCTACAAGCAGGATGTGATCCCTTTTCTCGACCAAATAGACGACAGCGCCAAAAAGATCGGCGCCGTCAACACCATCATCAACCGTGACGGTAAACTGTACGGCTACAACACGGACTTTTTCGGGATGCGCTCGCAGCTTGCGCATATGGGCGTTTCCCTTTGCGGAGAAAACGTGCTCATTCTCGGCGCCGGCGGCACGGCAAAAACTGCCCACGCCGTGGCGGAAAGTCTGCAAGCTTCCGGCATCGTTACCCTGCCCAGATGCCCGGAAGGCTACAACGAAGCCGCAAAAAAACATCCGGACACGACCTTTATCATCAATGCCACACCGGTGGGGATGTACCCCCGGTGCGAAGATGTCCCGGTGAATATCTCCGTTTTCCCGCACCTGAAGGGAATCTTCGACGCCATCTACAATCCCCTGCGCTCCAACCTGATCCTCGACGGTCAGGCAAGAGGTTTACCCGCCGAGGGCGGACTGTATATGCTCTCTGCCCAGGCTGTATTTGCCTCCGGCCTGTTCCGAGATGTGGAGATTTCACAGCAAACCACAGACAGCGCCTACGAAGCCGTCAAGCGGGACAAGATGAACATCATCCTTGTCGGAATGCCCTCCGCCGGAAAATCCACGGTCGGAAAAATCCTTTCGGAAATGACCGGCAAAAAATTTGTAGACACGGACGACTTAATCGTTCGGGAAGCCGGTATGTCCATCCCCGAAATTTTCAGCACACAGGGCGAAGGCGCGTTCCGGGACATCGAGTCCCATGTGATCGCTTCGATCAGTGACCAAAGCGGGCTTGTGATCGCTACGGGAGGCGGCGCCATTCTGCGGGCAGAAAATGTGCGGCGGCTGAAACGAAACGGCGTTCTTGTTTTCCTCGACCGTGCGCCGGACGAGCTGATCTCTACGGCTGACCGTCCCCTTTCCAAGGATAAGGATGCCGTGATGCAGCTGTATAAAGATCGCTATCCCCTCTACCAAGCCTCGGCAGACGTGCGTGTCGAATCCCTCGATACACCCGAAAAAACCGCAAATTCCGTTTTAAGGAGCCTTCCCGTATGATTGTCACCGTGAAACCGGGCAAAGCCAACGGCACCCTGCAATCCCCGCCCTCCAAAAGCTATGCGCACCGCATGATCCTCTGCGCCGCACTGGCCAAGGGAACCAGTCATCTACACGGCATTGCCTTGAGTGAAGATATCCTTGCGACGCTGGACTGTATTCGTGCCATGGGCGTTCCTTTCGAGCAGGACGGCGATACGCTCACCATCCACGGAGGTATCCGCCCTGCGCTAAATCCCGTTTTTCCCTGTCGGGAAAGCGGCAGTACCCTGCGTTTTTTCATTCCCGTTTCCCTGCTGTGCTCCCAAAATGCTGCCTTTTCCGGCAGCGAGAGACTGATGGAGCGAGGCATTCATGTATATGAAGATTTGTTTAGGGAACACGGAATCACCTTTCAAAAAACCGGCACACAGATTCAAGCAAGCGGTACACTCTCCGGCGGCACGTTCACACTGCCCGGCAATGTCAGCAGTCAGTACATCAGCGGTCTTTTGTTTGCCCTCCCCTTGCTTTCACAGCCCAGCACGATCCATGTCCTCCCACCTGTGGAAAGCCGCCCCTATATCGACATCACTCTTTCTGTCATGCGCACATTCGGCGTTGAGGTCAGGGAGATTTCTCCGAACAAGTTTTTCATCCCCGCCTGCCAAAACTACCAATGCCGTGATGCGGCGGTGGAGGGCGACTGGTCCAATGCCGCTTTTCTGCTGGCTTTGCAGGCACTGGGCGGCAGCGTCTGCGTGACAGGACTTGCCGAAAACAGTATACAGGGCGACAAAGTCTGCGTGTCGCTTTTTAAACAGCTGGGCAATCCAAATTCCACGGTGAATATTGCCGACTGTCCCGACCTTGCGCCGGTTCTTTTTGCCCTGTCCGCCGTCAAAGGCGAAACCCTCTTCACCGGCACAAAGCGGCTGAAAATCAAGGAATGCGACCGGGGTCAGGCCATGGCAGAGGAATTGCAGAAGTTCGGTGTCTCTTCCGAAGTGACCGAAAACACGGTACGCATCTTCGGCGGCAAACTGCAGAAACCTGCGGAAATCCTTTGTGGACACAATGACCATCGGATCGTCATGGCAATGACCGTACTTGCCAGCATTACAGGCGGCAGAATTTCCGACGCACAAGCCGTGCGCAAAAGCTATCCGAACTTCTTTGAAGATATGAGACAGCTCGGACTGGAGGTTGAATATGACGATTAACAAGGACACGAAAATTCTCATTGTCGGTCTGGGTCTCATCGGCGGCAGCTATGCATGGGCACTTTCCAGCCAAGGGTATGAGGTCGGCGGCATGGCACGGCGCAACGAAGTGATCGACTACGCACTGGACAGGGGTTGGATCGCCCACGGCAGAACCGATATGGATCCCTACTACATCGGGCAGTTCGACCTGATCGTCTTTGCCCTGTATCCGCAAAGCTTGCTGGAATGGCTGGAGAAAAACCAGCAGTATATCAAAAAGGGCGCTCTGCTCACAGACGTGACCGGCGTCAAGCGGTGCATTGTCTACGATGTGCAGAAAATGCTGCGCAGCGACCTGGAATTCATCGGTGCGCATCCCATGGCAGGACGGGAGAGCAGCGGGATTGAAAATGCGGACAAGGACATTTTCAAAAATGCCAACTACATCGTCACACCAACGGATGCCAATTCACCGCAGGCCATTGATGCGTGTATGCAGCTGGGTAAAATTCTCGGCTTCCGAAACATTTCAACCCTGACCCCCGAAAAGCACGATGAAATGATCGGCTTTCTTTCCCAGCTAACCCACTGCATTGCCGTTTGTCTGATGACTTGCAGAGATTCCGAAAGCTTCGTGGACTACACCGGCGACTCCTTCCGTGACCTTACACGGATCGCCAAGATCAACGACCGTATGTGGAGCGAGCTGTTTCTGTTGAACAAAGATGAACTGGTACAGCAAATGGATCTGTTTGAGCGCCAGTTTCAAACGCTCAAGCAGTACATCATAGATGACAATACGGCGGGGATGCGTGAAATGATGCGCTGCTCCACCGAACAACGTAAACGATTTGAAGTCAGAAAGGATGACTAACGATATGAACATGGAATTTAAAAGAGAGCTCCCGACTGCCCGTGTGGTTCGGGAAATGTACCCTGTTTCCGAGGAATTGTACGCCAAGAAAAAGGAAAATGACGAAGAGATCCGCAAGGTATTCACCGGCGAATCCGACAAGCTGGTGCTTGTCATTGGACCGTGCTCCGCAGACCGTGAGGACGCCGTGCTGGAATACATCGCACGTCTGGCGGAAATCCGAGAAAAAATCAAGGACAAGATCGTCATTATCCCCCGCATCTACACCAACAAGCCCCGCACCACGGGTGACGGCTACAAGGGTATGCTTCACCAGCCCGATCCCAACAGCCAGCCGGATATGCTTCGAGGCCTGATCGCCATTCGCAAGCTGCACATGAAAGCGCTGGAGCAAACAGGCTTCTCCTGCGCCGACGAGATGCTTTACCCGGAAAACCACCGATATCTCAATGACCTGCTGTCCTATGTGGCAGTCGGCGCCAGATCGGTGGAAAACCAGCAGCACAGACTGACCGCCAGCGGTCTGGACGTCCCCGTGGGCATGAAAAATCCCACCGGCGGCGACCTGTCCGTGATGATGAATTCCATCACCGCTGCCCAACACTCCCACACCTTTGTCTACTCCAACTGGGAAGTGACCAGCGCCGGCAATCCCCTTGCCCACGCCATCCTGCGTGGTTCTACCAGCAAACACGGGCGCAACATCTCCAACTACCACTACGAGGATCTGATGCTGCTGTGCGAACTGTACGACAAGAGTAGTCTCGTCAATCCCGGCGTGATTATCGACACCAACCACGCCAACTCCGGCAAAAAGTGGGATCAGCAGCCCCGTATTGCCAAGGAGATCATGCACAGCTACAAACTCTCCGGCGATATCCGCAAGCTGGTGAAAGGTCTGATGATCGAATCCTATCTGCTGGACGGCTGCCAAAAGCCCTCCGGCGATGTGTACGGACAGTCCATCACCGACCCCTGCCTCGGCTGGGAAAAGACGGAGAGACTGATTTTGGAGCTTGCCGAGCTTGTCTGATCGACAAATTGTAAAGATTCTATTGCAAAAAAAGTTGTAATCTTATATAATTATGGGCAATATGCAGATTGAAAATCTGCCAAAAGTTAAAAAGGAGAAAGCTATGCAGTCTTTAAATCCGAGAGTTCTAAAGTTCCAGATCAGCAGAATCGAACCGTATATCACCACGGACTGCGTTGAAATTCCCGAGTGGGACAGCTACACGGGTATGCACGTCAGCCCCAACAACATCGTTTTGGATGACGCACCGCACACCACCATGAAGTTGGGCGATCGGTGGATGGTCGGCTATGACGAAACACGATATTTTGAAGCTACCGTTACCGTCCCGAAAACCCTTGTCGGAAAAAAAGTCTATCTCACCATCGACTTCGGCGGCGAATCCCTTGTGCGCATCAACGGCAAAATCGTCGGCGCAGTCAGTTCCCGTGAAAACTCCGGCTGGGTGCACAGAACCGAGATTCTCTTTCACGAACCGTTTCAGGGCGGTGAGGTGCTGCACATCCAGGTGGAAGGCACCGTTGATACCGCTGCCTATTCCGGCTACAATGCCGCCGGTCAAAGACCCTGCCTTGCCTGCGAGAACGGCATGGATTACAAACTGTGTTCCGCTGCACTGTACGCCGTAGACGAAGCCGCCGAAAAGTTCTGGTTCGACATTAACGCCGCATTCGGCGTCTACGAAAACACGGACGACAACTATGTCAAAACACGCCTGTTCAATGCCGCAGACGATGCACTGCACACGCTGGATTTCGACATGGGCAAGGAAGCTTTTCTCGCCAGCGTTCCCAAGGCACAGGCAGTTTTGGATGACCGCCTTGCAAAGATCGACTATGCAACGCCCGGCGAAATCCTCGTGGCCGGTCACAGCCATATTGACGTGGCATGGCTGTGGACGATCAAGGAGGTCATCCGCAAGACCGCACGGACTTTTTCCAACAACCTGTCCCTGATGGACAACTATCCCGACTTCAATTTTTCCCAGAGTCAGGCTGTCCTGTACGATTTCATGAAAAAGTACTACCCAGACATTTTTGAAAAAATCAAGGAAAAGGTCAAGGCCGGTCAATGGGAAGTGCTGGGCAATGCATGGGTCGAAGCCGATACCAACATCGCCAGCGGCGAATCCCTGATCCGTCAGCTTCTGTACGGCAGAGAATTCTTCCTCAAGGAATTCGGCATCGAATCCGAGGTGTATTCCCTCCCCGACTGCTTCGGCTTTACATGGGCACTGCCGCAGATCATCAAGCGCTCCGGCATGAAGTACTTCTTCACCTCCAAGCTGACCTACAACGATACCAACGAATTCCCCGTCAGCACCTTCCGCTGGAAATCTCACAGCGGTGACGAGGTACTCTCCTATATGCTCAAGGAATCCTACAACGGCGATAACCAGCCCGATTACCTGAT
>JAQXLO010000039.1 GCA_029012165.1 Oscillospiraceae bacterium
CGCTGTCCGGAATATTCATGCTCGTGAGCCTCTCGCATAGGCTAAATGCATATATCCCGATGCTCGTCACGCTGTCCGGGATGTTCACGCTCGTGAGGCATCTGCAACCACTGAATGCACAGTCCCCGATACTCGTCACGCTGTTCGGAATGTTCACACTCGTGAGGCTCGTGCTGTCGGAGAATGAACAATTTCCGATGCTCGTCACGCCGTCTGCGATTCGTACTTCCCGCATTGAATAATTGCAACTGTGCCATGGGACATCGAAAAAAGTGTTATAATCCTCCATCTCCCCTGTGCCGGTGATGGCGAGGATGCCGGTGTCGGTGTCCAACGTCCATGTCAGGTTTTCGCCGCAGGTGCCGCTGTAGCTTGCGGCACTGGCGGTCAGAGCGAAGCCGGCGAAGATGTTCGCACTCATCGGTGCGGACAACAACAGCAAAACGCAAAGGGACACTGCCAAAAATCGTTTCCACTTCTTGTGCATTTTTCTTCCTCCTGTGATGGGTCGTTGCCAAAATGGAAATTCAGACAATTTATATTGTAGCGCATATACTTTGAAAAATCAAGCATTTATGCAAAAGCTTTTCTTCGCACCGGGGGCCCCCTGCGAGGGGAGCTGAGAGGTTCCAAACGCCGCCGCACGCAGACAGCAAAAGTCGGCGAAAAACCCTCCCGACGAGGCTGACGCCCTCGCCACCCTCCCTCGCAGGGAGGGCTTTCGCTTTGTAAAACCAAACTTTCGCCGGACTTTTTCGACAGTCTGCACCCTCCCTCGCAGGGAGGGCTTTTGAAAAGGCATAAAAAGCCAAAGCCCGCAGCGATTGCTCGCTGCGGGCGAAAGATACGGTTTATTCGGCTTCGGGGACGATCACGCCGTAGCCGCCGTCCTGCCGTTTGTAGACCACATTGACCTCGTCGGTTTCCGCATTGCGGAACAGGTAGAACTGGTGGTCGAGCAGATTCATCTGCAAAATCGCCTCGTCCACGCTCTGGGGCTTGACGGAGACGTGCTTTGTACGGACAACGTTGAAGTCCAGCTCCTCCTCCTCGGGTTCGGAAGCGATGATGACGCTGTCCAAGCTGCCCTCACGCAGCCGTTTTTCCAAGCGGGTCTTGTTCTTGCGGATCTGGCGGATCAAGGAGTCTACACACTTGTCGAGCGCCTCGTTCATATTCTGCGCCCGCTCCTCGGAGCGGAAGATCATGCCCCGTGTGGCGACAGTCACCTCGACGATCTGGCAGGATTTTTCCACCGTTGCCGTGACCTTGGCCTCTGCGGAATCGTCAAAGAAGCGCTCCACCTTTTGAAGCTTCTTCTCTGCGTGTTCCTTGAAAGAATCTCTGGGGGTACATTTTCTTCCGGTAATGATGATCTTCATAGTGTCATCCTCCTATCTATGGTAATCTCCCTTTGGAGTGTCTTTAGTATAGCATATATTCACTAAAATTTCAATAGAAGAATGTGTTTTTTTAATAATTTTTAACAAATTCTTAAAATCAGATGATCATGCCCGCATGGCGTGTCACATGGCAGCCCACGTTGAGCGCCACCGGCAGACCGGCAATGTGGGTCGGCGCCGTCTCCACCGCCACGGAAAGCGCCGTCGTTTTGCCGCCGAAGCCCTGGGGACCGATGCCGAGGGCGTTGACCTTGTCCAGCAGACGGGTCTCCATCTCGGCGTAGAACGGGTCGGCGTTCTGCACGCTCACGGGGCGGCAGAGCGCTTTTTTGGCAAGCAGGGCGCAGGACTCAAAGTCGCCGCCGATGCCCACGCCCAGCACCATGGGCGGACAGGGATTGCTCCCCGCCTTGCGCACACAGTCCACAATGTAGTCCTCGATCTCCTCCTGCGTAGCGGAGGGGGTGAACATTTGCAGACGGCTCATATTTTCACTGCCGAAGCCCTTGGGTGCGGCGTTGAGCGTGATTTTGTCCCCGGGCACGAGGCGCAGGTGAATGACTGCCGGGGTGTTGTCCCCCGTATTCTTTCTGCGCAGGGGATCTGCCACCACGGAACAGCGCAGGTAGCCGCCCTTGTAGGCACGTGCAACGCCCCGGTTGACCGCCTGCTCAAAGTCGCCGCCCACCAGATGGACGTCCTGTCCCAAATCGCAGAACAGCACCGCCATGCCCGTGTCCTGACAAATCGGAACGTGCATCTTTTCCGCCGCCGCTAAATTTTCGTAGATATCGCCCATTATGGACTGCGCCAATGATGCGCACTCCGCACACTTTGCTTCGGCGATCCGATCCGCCAAGTCCTGCGGCAGAACACGGTTCGCCTGCTGAAACAGTTCAGCCACGGCATCCTCAATGAGTTGTACATTCACTTCACGCATTTTGCAACCTCCTGTTAAAAAAGGCGGAACACGCTCGTTCCGCCTCGTTGTGGATATTGTTTTGTATTGCTCAGCGATTGCCGCCTTTGCGGGAGTAACCGCCGTGACGGGATTCGCTGGAGCGCTTGAGGTCGGTGATCTTTTCGTCGCTGACCTGCTTGAACCGTGCCATCATTTCCTCGAAGGACTGTCCCTGCGTCGGCACGGACTTCTGTCCCTGCCAGACGTTTGCCGGCGCAGAACGGCGCTGTCCCTGCGGTCTTGCCGGACGTGGACGCCGCTCCCCGTTTTCCTTGTCGGAGGGGGCTTCTGC
>JAQXLO010000040.1 GCA_029012165.1 Oscillospiraceae bacterium
GGTGCCGCTGATGTGATCCAGGTGGGTGTTGAAGTGGGCGTAGACTTTCCCGTTCTCCTTGTTTTCCAAAATTGCCCATGTGCAAATGCGCACGTTCTGCGAACCCCAGTCCTTGGAGCCGGGCTTGTCCGGCGTTTTCGAAAGCCAGAAGGTACCGCTGTCCCGCAGGGTGTACTTGTCCTTTTTGTAAAAAATGGGACTGAATTCCCCCAGATTCCTGCCGTTTTCCCGGGCGACGCCCACATAGTCGTAGTCCGTCAGCTGTTCCTGCAGGTAGGTCATCCACCGCAGGTTCGCCTCCTGAAAGCCCATGGAATCGGCGTCCGTGGACAGCAGTTGTGCTGCCATGCGGGGCGCACGGTATGCCACGGAGGTTTTGCCCACGCCGGTACAGCGTAGGTTAAACGTGACGACCCGCACCGCTCCCTCGGCAGCGGGTTCGGCAGGCTCAACGGTGAACGTATTGCCGTACAGCAGGGCCGTCAGGCAGAGCATGAGAGACATCCATTTGCGTACCAATGTTACATACATAAAAACACCTCTTTTTCTCATCTTACCAAAAAATGCGGGGAGCGTCAAGTGCATTGTTTCCTGCAGAAAAAAACCTTGCACTTCGGACATTTTTCTGCGATAATAGTGAAAAAGGAGGAAAAAGAGCATGAAAAATATTTTTGTGAAAACGGCGGCGCTTCTTTCTGCGCTGGTGCTTTTGGCGTCCTGCGGCAAACAGGACAGCGCCCCATCCACACAGTCCTCTGTGCCGGAAACGACTGCGGCGCAGACCACTGCGGCACAGACCACGGAGCCGGCGGTACAGGAGGAGAACACTTCGGCGCCTGCGCAAACCGAGCCGGTGGAGGAAACGACGGAAAAATCCGACGCACCGCAGACCAAGGCGGAGGCAATCGCCTACGTCAACGAGGCGCTCAATGCGGTCAAGCGCCAAAAGGCGGGTTTCAAAAAGGTCTATAAGCGGGATGCCGCCGGGGACATCAACGGTCTGCCGGGATGGCTGAAGGACGTGATCCGGCAGGACGAGACTACGACCAGCGCCAAGGGGCAGGACAACACGGACACCTTCCCGGCGGCGGGCTACGGCTGGTCCAGCCGTCTGCGGGAAAGCGATGTGCAGTCCTATACCTTTAAAGAAGAGGGCGGGTACTATGTGATCCGTCTGCAGCTGGGCAAGGAAAAGAATCCCACGCCCGGGGAGACGAGCAGCTACGGTCGGTGTATGTCTGTGGTCACCGTGGACAGTGCCGAGTCCATTCCGGGAATCAGCAATGTTTCCATGGATTACCACGACGGCTATGTCTGCGCCAAGGTGGACAGCGAGAGCGGCAAGGTGGTCGAGTGCACATTTTCTGCGGCGGCGGATGTGAGCGCTTCGGTGGTCGTTCTCGGGGACATCAGCGTGCAGAATATCGTCAGCACGGAGACTTTTTCCGATTTTGTCTGGTAGAAAATCCCTTGGACAGTTTTGCAAAAGTGTAAAGAAAAAGGAAAAATTGCAAAAAGATGCTTGCATGAATCGCCTCTTTTCGCTATAATAAGAGGGCAAAAAGGGGAGTGAACACACTTGATTCCACGAAAAGAAAGCAAACTACTCAAGTATATTTCCTTGGCTTACAGCATTCTGGCGCTTGCTTATCTGTGGTTTTACGACCGCTTTTTTGAGCCGAACCCGCTCTACGGCGACCGTGCTTCCACCGCCAGCAATGTGGGGCGTGACCACTGGGGCGCCTTTATTCTCTGGGGCGTTGCGATCGCAGGCGCACTGGTGCTGAATATCTTCTACGCCATGAATAAGTTCAACATCAAAAGCCGCTACACAAAGCTTGCCAGTCTGCTCTCCCTGCCGGCGATGGCCGGCGTGGTGCTGTGCAAGAACGAAAAGCTCAAGCGCTTCACCTTCACGTTGAATTTCGAGACCTACACCGCACCCAGCTTCACGAGCGAGTATGAGGATCAGGTTTTGGAAACGCAAAAGACGCTGATCCACTATTTTCTTTCCAAAAAGAGCCTGCACTCGGCGTTTGCGGTGGTGTTCGGTCTGCTGATCGCTTCAGCGTTCGTTTCGCTGATTCTGCACAAAGCCCGTGAAAACTACCGTTTCCGCTGGTTTATGAACGTTCTGTTTGCATGGTGCTGTGTGTGTGCGTTCTATCTCAAGATCTGTCTGGGCGGCACCGCCGAGCTGGTAGTCATTACACTGACACTGATTCTCATGCTTGTCGTCTTCCACACAAACATTCTGGAACCCAAAAATAAGCCCGAATAAAAAAAGGAGAATTTACAGCCATGAAAAAGATACTTTCTGTTTTGCTGGCGCTGGTTTTGGCACTGGGGCTGTGCGTTACAGCGTCTGCCGAGGGCACAGCAAGTGCCTTTGCACAGGACGCCTATGCGACCGTGCTGACCGCTTCCGACTTTCAGCGCTACGACAACTCTGCCTATGAGCGCTTCGACAATATTTTAAACCTTGCTAAGAGCGACGGAATGCCTGAGCCGGATTCACTGCTCATCGGCGGCGACTACACCATGTTCCTGTACGACAACGCCGTGCCCGGCATCGCTAAAATCCGCGGCGCCTATCTGGACGCCTATCCCGGTGTGGATCCCGCTTCCGCCGTTTTCTGTCAGGGCAACCACGACAATGCCAAAAAGGAACTGACCGAGACCGGGTTTTACAACATGGGCGCCTACTGCCTGTATGTTATCAATGAGGATGATTTTCCGTGGAAGCAGAGCAAGCACACGCCCGACGGGGTGCAGGCGCTGGCGAAGGATGTGGAGCGCTGTCTGGACGGCATGATCGCAGGCGGCGACCATCGGCCGGTGATCGTGCTGACCCACGTTCCCCTGCACCACACCTACAGAAACAGCTACGGCGACAATATGTACGCCGCCTATCTGTTCGATGTCCTGAACGAAAAGGGCAAGGCACTGGATATTGTTTTCGCCTTCGGACACAACCACTCCGGCGGGTACGATGACTATATCGGCGGCGCCGTCAACTTCATGCAGCCGGGCGATACCATCCGCATTCCCATGACCGACAAGACGGGCGAGAACTGCTACACAGAGCAGACCCTGCACTTTACCTATACCAACTGCGGCTATGTGGGCTTTTCGGACAACGCTGTGTCCGACACCTCCACCGATACGCTGACCATGGGCGTTTTGCAGCTGACCCCCGACACACTGCACTTCATCAAGTACAGCGAGCAGGGCGTGTACCGGGTGTACGATGTCCGGCGTGTCCATGGGGATTCCACAGTTACCGAGCCGGAATATCCCGCCATGGTGGACAACTGTTTCTGCCACAGCGAAAAGCCGATCGTGAAAGCACTGTGGAATGTGTACGCCTTCTTCTGCAAGATTCTTTCCGTCAACCGCTACTGCGTTTGCGGCGCACATCACTTTTAAACAAAAAATACACAGGGCGCTCTCCGGTTCGGAGGGCGCCCTCAGCTTGTCGAAAAAGTATTTTCGGCAAGCCGGCAGACTGGCGAGAAAGGATGCCCGATGCCGTTTTCTTTGGGCGATAGGCGTACAAAGGTACTCCGAGCCCAAAAAAACGGCAAGCATACCATCAGCGGTTCAGCACGATGCCGTGCCGCTGATCTATTTCATTTAGTCTTTTGATTATGGACATTTTTCTATTTGTATGCGTTCGGGCGCCTTTATCGACAGTCTGAGGGCGCTCTCCGGTTCGGAGAGCGCCCTTTCCGCATTATCTTGTCAAATCCCTGACCCATTTATATTTCTTGTAGTGTGCCATGACCCACGGGATCTTGCCGACTTCATCCAGACACGTGCAGGCGTAGACGATGTATACCGGCCAGTGCCGCCAAAAGGTGCCGATGGCGGCCAAGGGAATGGCGATCATCCACATGGTGATGACCAGACTGTACAGGTCAAAAATCGTGTCCCCGCCGGCGGCGAAAATACCGTTGATGACAATGGTGTTGACGGCTCTGCCGATCATGTAAACCGACATGATAATCATCATTTGCAGCAAATAGCGGTGCGCCTCAGGGGTGAGCTTGACGAAGTGTACCACGGCGGGCGTCAGGATAAACATGACAAGGCACGAGGCAAAGCCGCAGACAAAGGCGAGGATCGCCAGCCGCTGTCCGTATAGCTTTCCCTTGGCGAGATCACCCGAGCCGAGGGCGTTGCCCACGAGGATGCCGCCGCCGTTGGCGAGACCGTTGCACATACAGCAGATCAGGTCACGGATAACCGTTGCCACGGAGCTTGCGGCGGCCGCTTCGGTGCCCATGTGTCCCATAAAGGCGGTGTAGGAGGTGAAGCCGATGCCCCACAGCAGGCTGGAGCCCAGCAGAGGGAGCATACATCGGTAGAAGTCCCGGGACAGCAGGGCGTTGTGTCGGAACAACCCACGAAGGCTCGGGTGCAGAAATCCCTTGCGAAAGGAGATGGCGATACACGCTGTCAACTCTGCGATGCGGGCGATCAGCGTAGCGAGGGCGGCGCCCCGTGCCCCGAGGGGTGCGATGCCGCACAATCCGTAGATCAGCACGGCGTTGAGGACGATGTTCAGCATGACCGTGGCGAAGCTGAGCTTGGCCGTGACGGCGGCGTGTTCGCTGACCTTCATCATCGCCAGATAGCACTGGGAAAACCCGGTGAACAGATACGACCACCCGGCGATACGCAGGTATTGAACGCCGATGGAGATCAGTACCTCCTCATTGGTAAACAGGAGCATGAGGTACCGGGGAAAGAACACACACCCCACAAAAAACACGGTCGAAGTCAGGGCGCAAAGACGCATCCCCTGACAAAAGATATCATCTATGGCCTTGCGGTCTTTTTTGCCCCAGTACTGGGCGCCGAGCACCGATGTGGCGCTGACGGCGGCCATCAGGATCATGTTCTGCACAAACTGGATCTGCGATGCCAGCGAAACGGCGGACATGGCGTTTTGTTCGATACTGCCCAGCATGAAGGCGTCGGCAGCCGCCACGCAGGCGAGCATCAGATTTTGAAAGGCAATGGGCAGCGCCAGTTTGGCCAGCTTGCGGTAGTAGGGTCTGTCCCCCTGCAAAATGTGTCGAATTTTCATAGCGTTTCCTCGTTTTGACGCAAATATGCACAGATTATACCACATCTGCACGAAAGATACAACCGAAACTTGCATTGCAAATTCCGTAAAAAAGCGCTATACTATATTGTAGAAAGAACGGAGGTGTGCGGCAGTGAAAGAACGGGCATATATTGCCATCGACCTCAAGTCCTTCTACGCCTCCGTGGAGTGCATGGAACGGGGGCTGGATCCCATGACGGCGAATCTTGTGGTGGCGGATCCCACCCGAACGGACAAAACCATCTGTCTTGCCGTCACACCGGCGCTGAAAGCCTACGGCATTTCGGGGCGGGCGAGAATGTTTGAAGTGGTGCAGAGGGTGCGGGAGGTCAACGCCGAGCGTCTGCGCAAAGCCCCCGGTCACAAATTTGTCGCCCCCTGCATCCACGATGTACTGCTGCGCAGGGATCCGTCTCTGGAGCTGGATTACGTTGTCGCACCGCCGCAGATGGCGAAGTATATGCAGATCAGCACCCAGATCTACAACGTCTACCTCAAATATATCGCCCCCGAGGACATCCATGTCTACTCCATCGACGAGGTGTTCATCGACGCTACCCACTATCTGGACACCTACAAGACCACCCCTCGGGAACTGGCCATGCGGATGATCCGGGACGTGCTGAAAACGACGGGGATCACGGCAACGGCAGGCATCGGGACAAATCTGTACCTGTGCAAGATCGCCATGGACATTGTTGCAAAGCACATTCCCGCCGACGAGAACGGTGTGCGCATTGCCGAGCTGGACGAGATGACCTATCGACGGGAGCTTTGGGATCACCGCCCGCTGACGGACTTTTGGCGTGTGGGCAGGGGCATCTCCAAAAAGCTGGAGCAGTACGGCATCTATACCATGGGGGACATCGCCCGCTGTTCCGTGGGGGAGAAGGACGACTTTTACAATGAGGACTTGCTGTACAAGCTGTTCGGCGTCAATGCGGAACTGCTGATCGACCACGCATGGGGCTGGGAGCCGTGCACCATTGCGGACATCAAGGCGTTTAAGCCCGAGAGCAACAGCCTGAGCTCCGGACAGGTTTTGCAGACGCCCTATCCCTTTGACAAGGCGAAGCTGGTCATGCGGGAGATGGCAGACCTATTATCCCTCGATCTGGTGGAGAAGGGACTTGTGACGGATCAGGTCGTCCTGACGGTGGGGTACGACACCGAGAACCTGAAAGATCCAGACCGCCGCAGCCGCTACACCGGGGCGGTCACCGTCGATGTCTACGGGCGGCAGATGCCGAAATCCGCCCACGGTTCGGAAAACATCGGCGCCTACACCGCCTCCGCCAAGCAAATCACGGACGCCGTAATGCGCCTGTTTGACCGCATTGTAAACCCCGATCTTTTGGTGCGGCGGATGTATGTGGTGGCGAATCACGTTCTGCGTGAAGCGGACAAGCCGAAGGAGCCGCCCTTTGAACAGCTCGACCTGTTCACGGACTACGAAGTGCGGGACAGACAGCGCCGGGAGGAGAAAACGGCGCAGGAACGGGAACGCAGAATGCAGGAAGCGATGATCGGCATCAAAAAGAAATACGGCAAAAATTCCATCCTCAAGGGCATGAATTTGAAAGAGGGCGCCACAGCCAAGGATCGCAACCGTCAGATCGGCGGGCACAAAGCGTAAGGAGCAGGGTATGGGTATCGAAAAATA
This sequence comes from Oscillospiraceae bacterium, assembly GCA_029012165.1. Classification (GTDB taxonomy): domain Bacteria; phylum Bacillota; class Clostridia; order Oscillospirales; family Acutalibacteraceae; genus UBA1425. The sequence continues at coordinate 6,780 of JAQXLO010000040.1, forward strand.
TTGGGACATTTTAGATTTGCCCCATCATGTTTCCGCCACAAGAGCGCACAGAACCATGCTGGAGCGTGCGGCGCAGTTTTCCGCCTTTGCCGCCCTGACGGGCTATGAGGACGCCATTGAGGAGACAGGCAGGCGCACGGAAAGCATGGTGCAGCTGGACGAGGACGCCATAGCGCTGCTCGATGAACAGCTGCGGCAGGTGGTCGAACGGATTCGGGAACAGCCAACGGTGGAGATGACATTTTTTCAGCCCGACGCGCGCAAAGAGGGCGGCAGCTACGTCACGCTGACGGCGCAGATCCGCAAGCTCGACCCCATTGCCCGCACCTTAACCACCGTGCAGGGGCGGACAGTTCCCATCGACAGCATCGTGTCCCTGAGTGTTCTGTCCGAAAATTGATCGAAAGCGTATTGACAACGGGACACATTTCCGATATACTTTATATATAGGGTCGGCACGAAGCCGACCGAGGAACACCGAAGTGTTTCATCCGTTTATTGTTTGCATAGGTGTGTATCATGAAGGTATACGGCTTCTCCGACGGGGGAGCGGTATGCCTTTTATTTTTGGAGGTAAATTTTATGGCTTGTTTACTCGTCCCTGCCGCAGAGGCGATCGTGGCCGCAGTCGGCGCAAAGGTACTGAAAACACGGGAAATGAAGGCGCCCAAAACGGGTCACGCCGATGTGGAATCGGTGCACATTCCCTTTTCCCGCAAACTGCGCTGGCTGTCTTTTTTGCAGTTCGGCGGTGCGTTCCTGCTCGCCTTTGAGCACGTTTGGCACGGGGAGATCGTGCCGTGGTTCCCGTTTTTGACGGCAATGTCGGATTCGGCGTCTGCCACGCAGATGCTTCATGAAATGGCGACTGTGGGCGTTGGCATGGCTTTGCTGACGACAGCCGTGTGGGGCGCCATGCTGGCGGTCGTGCACAGCATGGAAAAGAAAGCGGCGAAGCGCACATTGCAGGAGAACGAGTAAATGACACTGCTCATCACCGTTTTTGCCGCTGTGTTCTCCACGGCAGTGTGGTACAAACACGCACCCGAAAGCAAGATGCACACAGGACTTCTGTGCTGGATGTACTGGGGCGCTTCCCTGATGTGGCTGGTGGACGCCATCGCCGAATATGCCGAGTTGAAGGCGGCATACTTTACCCCCACCGCCGAGCAGATGCGCAATGACGCCTTTCTCGGGCTGTCCGTTGTGGCGCTGGGACTGGTGATTTGGATCGCAGTTCTGCTCATCAAGGATCCCAAGGGCGTGATCCGTGCACAGCTGTTCCGAAAAAAATAAGGCAACACCGCACACCCTGATTGTGCGGCGTTGCCATAACACCGGGCGGTTCTGTCTTTGCAGAGCCGCTGTTTTTCTATGGAGAAAATATGACTTTACAAGATTTTTTTGCGCAGAATCCTAAACTTGCCCTCGCATTTTCCGGCGGGACGGACTCGGCGTACCTGCTGTATGCCGCCGCACAGAGCGGTGCGGATGTGACGGCGTACTACGTTAAAACGCCGTTTCAGCCGCAGTTTGAGCTGGACGATGCCCAGCGGCTCGTGCGGCAGTTGGGTGCGAAAATGCGCATACTGCCGCTGGATATCTTGCAGGATGCGCAGATCACGGCGAATCCCCGAAACCGATGCTATTTTTGCAAAAAGAAGATTTTTTCCGCCATCCTGCAGGCCGCCGAAGCGGACGGCTATACCGTGATCGCCGACGGCACCAACGCCTCGGACGATGCAAACGACCGTCCCGGGATGCGGGCGCTTCGGGAGCTTTCGGTACGATCCCCTTTGCGGGAATGCGGACTGACCAAGGCGGATGTGCGTGCAAGATCGAGGGAAGCGGGGCTGTTCACATGGGACAAACCTGCCTATGCCTGTTTGGCGACACGGATCGCCTGCGAAGAGCTGATCACGGCGCAGAAGCTGCAAACCACCGAACAGGCGGAGACGGCGCTATTTCGCATGGGATTTCGGGATTTCCGGGCGCGCATGGCGGGGGACAGAGCAATCATACAGATCCCGTCCGCACAGTTTGCGTTGCTCTTTGCGCAAAGAGAAGCGATACTCAAAGAATTAAAACCGCTTTATCACGCCGTATTGCTGGACTTGGAGGGAAGAACTTGAACGAGACAAAGAGAATCTTGCAGGCAGTACACGACGGGACGATGACGGTGGATGAAGCGCTGCTGCAAATCAAAGCGGAACCCTTTGCCGACATCGGCTTTGCCAAGGTGGATCTGCACCGCAGAGTGCGTCAGGGTGCGGCGGAGGTGATCTACGGCGCAGGAAAAACCGCTGCGCAGATCATCGCCATCGTGCGCACCCTGCTGGAAAACGGACAGTCCACTGTGCTGATCACCCGCATGGACGAAGCTGCGGCACAGCAGGTATCTGCCGCACTGCCCATAGCCTATGACCCGCTCTCGAAGCTGGGTCTGCTGGGGGAGAAGCCGCAGGC
>JAQXLO010000041.1 GCA_029012165.1 Oscillospiraceae bacterium
ATTGACGAATCTCGTTTGGTCTCCGATACGGTGGAGATCGACGCATACGGAAATGTCCGTCTGCCCCTTGGCGTGACAAAAGAAACGCTGGAAAACTATGTGTCCGTGGACGGGGACGCCACGATCCGGGTGGTCGGCGACACCATCGAGACCGGCACACAGATCGAACTGGTCAACAGCACCTACGGCACCATCGACAACACCTACACCGTTATGCTGGCAGACGCACAGATCGCCATAACGGCGAAATCCCAACACATAGCCTACACGGGAACGGCGATTCCCTTCGTCACGGCTGTGCAGACAACCGGCTCGCCCTACACCCTGTCCTACACGTCGGACAATCCCGGTGTAGCCACGGTGGACGAGGACGGCAAGATACACGCACAAAAAGCCGGTACTGCCACCGTTACCGTCACCGCTGTCTGCGAAAACGGCGCCACCCAATCTGCCGACTGTGCCGTCACCGTTGTGGACAGAGCCTATTTGACCTCCACGGAGAGAATAGATACGGTCAATCAGATCGTTTACCTCCCCTATGGCGCAACGAAAGAAACACTGGAAAACATCGTCACTTTGCACGGGGATGCGACCATGGTGCTTTCCGATGAAAAAGTCACAACCGGCACACAGATCAAATTGGTCAACAATACCTTTGGCACAACAGACATGGTTTACACCGTCAAGCGTGAGGAACCGAAAATCACAGTGACTGCGGAGAAAGAACACATCGCCTATGTAGGGGAAACTTTTCGTTTGAATTCCACTGTGCAAACCAACGGCTCCCCCTGCAGATTTAGCTATTCTGTGTCCTATTCCGGAAATGCGTACGTTACCGTAGATGAGAACGGCAATTTCACAACGAAAAATCCCGGCACGACCTACATCTATGTATCGGCAAAAGACAAAGTGGGTTTTTATGATTCTGCGAGCTGCCGTTTGATCGTGATCCCCAGAGCCAAGTTGATTTCCGACACCGTGGAGATCGACAAAGGGTTGAATGTGCACATCCCCTACGGCATGACAAAACAAGACCTTGAGGATTGCGTGTCCGTGGACGGGGACGCCACGCTCCGGGTGGTCGGGGATTCCATCGTAAACGGTACGCAAATCGAACTGGTCAACAATACCTACGGCACCATTGACAACACCTACACCATTGTGATGGATGCGCCGGAAATGTCGTTGTCGGTCGCCCCGCAGCACACTGCCTACGCAGAAACGACTTTCCACTTGGATGCGACCGTGCAGACAAGCGGGAAGCCCTGCACGCTGACCTATGCATCCGACAACCCCGATGTTGCCGCTGTGGATAAAAACGGCAGCGTAACGACAAACAAGTCCGGCACGGCAACCATCACCGTCACAGCGACAGACGAATGCGGCTTCACCCAGTCCGCCGTCTGCACAATCACCGTCAAATACACCTGGTGGCAGTGGCTGCTGCGCATTTTCCTGTTCGGCTGGCTGTGGTATTAAGACAAAAACTTGCAGACCCTACGAAACGAATCAGCGACATGGTTTGAACCGTGTCGCTGATTGAACTTTTTGTGCGCAAAGCACCTTTTTTACAATTTTTTTGCAATTTGAACTTTTCATCCGCAGTCGTTCATGGTATACTATCAGCGGAGCAGTTCCCCCGTTGCGGCGTTGACGATGTTGTGGAACACGCCGATGTGGGTCGTGGAGATGTATTTGTCCTCATGCAGGGAGCCGAAGAACCAGCGTTTAAATTCGCAGAACGCCGCCAGTTCGTCAAAGAATGTGTTCAATCCCGTCACACGCACGGCCTCCCTGTTTTCCTTCAGCTGCAAAAATCCCTTGATCTTCTGCGGCGGCTCATGGGTGATGATGATGTCGATCTTGCCGCCCGTCTTTTCCACCGCTCTGGCCGCAGCAAGCAGCTCATTCCTGGTCGGCAGCTCCTCCTTCGACCAGCGGTTATGCTCCACACGAATTTCAAAATCCGCACTTTCTCCGCCGCCCATGGTGAAGTACCGTTTCCCCTCGAGCGTATACACCTGCCCACGCATCAGATGGCGCACATTGCCGGAGATCTCGTGCACCTTGCCGCCGTTCCACATGGCGACCGGGTACTGATTGAGCAGGTCAAAGTTTTCGTGGGTTCCGTCGATAAAACATATATTGTAGCGCTTTCTGCCCAGATACTTCAGCACCCGTTCCTCACTGCGGGTGCCGTCCCAAATAAAGCCGAAGTCCCCGCAGATGATCAGCGTATCCCCTTTTTTCAGACTGCGCAGCCGGGGATCGCTGAAACGCTTGATGTCCCCGTGGGTGTCGCCTGTCACATAAACCATTTTTTTCGCCCTTTCGCTGTGATTCATCCTTTATATAATACAACATTGGTGGTGCATTGTCTATGAAAAAATGGAGAATTTTTTTCATTTCTTTGATTTTGATCGTCTCGACCCTGCCGTTCTCCACGGCAAATGCGGCGTACAACTCGATTCTGACCGACCTGGAACCCCGTTCCGGCATCATTCTGGTGCAAAGCCTGGAGGACGACACCGTCATCTTTGACAAAAACATTCACCGGCGCACGCCGCCGGCTTCGCTGACGAAGATCGTCACCGCCATTCTCACGCTGGAAAACTGCCCCGACCTGAACGCCATGGTGACCGTGCCGCAGAGTGTCATCGACTCTCTTGTGAACACCGGCTCCTCCAACGCAGGACTGAAGGCAGGAGAAGAAATCTCCGTCCTCGACCTTTTGCACTGTATGCTCATCCCCAGCGCCAATGAAGCGGCCGCCACCTTGGCAGACTACGTCAGCGGCGGCAGCATCGACGGCTTTGTGGACAAGATGAATGTCTTTGTCGAGCGTCTGGGCTGTACCGACACCCACTTCACGACGCCCCACGGTCTGGATGCCGAGGGGCAATATACCAGCGCCGCAGACATGGCGAAGATCATGAAGTACGCTCTCACCTTCTCCCAGAGCGAGATTTTTGAAAATATCACCTCCCTGACCGAGTACCAGCTCCCCACCTCCAATATGCACGAGGAGCCTCGCACCATCCGCAGCACCAATTTCCTGATGAACTCGGGCTATGCGGACTACTACTGCAAATACGTCACCGGCGGCAAGACCGGCTCCACCAGCGGCGCAGGAAAATGCGTCGTTGCCACGGCCAGCAGCGGCGGTTACTCCTATATGGCGGTCATCATGAACGCTCCCCATGACGATATCGACGGGGACGGCTACGACGAAAACGGCGCCTTTACCGACGCTAAAATGCTCTTTGAGTGGATCTACAAAAACATACGGTATGAATCCATCCTGTCCTCTGCCGAGGTCACCGCTGAGGTCAAGGTGCGTCTTTCCACCAAGACGGATCATCTGGCGCTGGTGCCTGCGGAGGATCTGTACGCCTTTGTCCCCACCGGCGTGGACGAAAACAGCGTCCTTGTCAAGGTGGTGGACGGCACCCTGCCCGAAAGCGTGGACGCACCCATCCGCAAGGGGGACAAGATCGCCGAAGCCGCCGTATACTACGCCGACCAGGAAATCGCCCGTGCTGATCTGGTGGCGGCGGAGGATGTCAGCCGCAATCTGTTTTTGTTCATCGGCTCCATTTTGGTGGATATCCTCACCCACCCGGTGGTTCTGGTGATTCTCGGTCTGCTCTTGCTGCTGGTGCTCGCCTATATCGGCTTCGTCCTCTATGTGCGCAGAAAGGACAAAAAGAATCGCAAAAAGAAAAACAACAAAAACAAAATCGTACAAATGAAAGATTTTAAATAGGGGAAAGGAACGGAATGCCCATGGGAAAACTGAAAAACTTTCTGAACTCCAAAATCGTCCGCTCGGATGTGGGCGAGGAAACCGTGCTGACATGGAAAGAGACGCTCTCCTATGCCCTCGGCCGAGGTGCACAGGGCATGAGCACCTCCACCATGGCCTCGGGCAATGTCAACTATTTCCTCACAAACCTGATGGGTCTGTCTCTGCCCTTTGTCAGTGCCGTTCGCTTCTGGACAGGCCTTTGGGACGCATTCAACGACCCGATCATGGGCGTCCTTGTGGACAAGACCCACACCAAGGACGGCAAAATGCTCCCCTATATTAAATGGGCGCCGTATCTGTGCGCCCTGTTCACCTTTGGCGTTTTTCTCAACAGCGCCTCTTTCCCCATGATTCTGCGCATGATCTTTGCCGTTGTCGCTCTGGTCGGCTGGGACATGACCTACACCGCCTTTGACATTCCCATGGGTGCGCTGGCATTTTCCATCACTTCCAGCGGTGTGGAGCGCACCAAACTGTTCGGCGTCAGCTCCATCGTCCGTGCCGTCGTCGGTGCCATCCCCGGCGCCGTACTGCCGATTGCCCTGCTGATTCCTTACTTCAAGGTACATACGGGCTATGCCTACACCGCCACGGCGGTCATCGCTTTCTTCGGCATCATTCTCTGCACCCGCCCCACCTACCGCAACTGCCGGGAGCGTGCCGAGCACAACAACGATGAACCCACCATCAAAGAGTGCTTCGCTCTGCTCTTGAAAAATAAGCCGCTGTTTATGCTTTTCCTGTCCAACATGGCTTTCCTGCTGGTCACCGTCAAGACCGCCGTGCAGATGTACTTCGCCGTGGATCTCATGGGTGATGCGGCATACGTCACCATCTTGTCCGTCGCCCTTGCGCCGGCACCCTTCATCGCCGGCGTACTCGTGCCGTTCATCACCGAAAAGCTGGGCGAACGTGCCGACTTCAAAAAAATGTATATCGCCTGCTGCCTCCTTGCGGCTCTGCTGCACGGGCTGTTCTATGTCACCACCTCCGGCTCCCTGCTGCACCTGCAAACCGGTGAAAAGCCCACCGTACCCATCATCATTCTGGTGCTGCTGTTCGTCGTGCTGACCTCCATTCCGCTGGAGTTCAAAAACCTCTTGAGCAAGGAGATGGAAGCCGAAACGGTGGACTATGTGGAGTGGAAAACCGGCACCCGTGCCGAGGGCATCATGCTCTCGCTGATGTCCTTTACGGGCAAGCTGACCAACTCCGTTTCCTCCACCATCGGTCTTGCCGTGCTGGGCTTTGCCAACTATGCCACCCATGAGGACGCCGTCGCCGTGGCACAGACCGTTACCGCAAAAAATGCACTGCTCTCGTGCATGACGACCATTCCCATGCTCGGCTATGTGCTGATGCTTTTGCCGATTTTGTTTTACTCCATCAACCGCAAACAGCACACGCAGATGATGGCGGACATCGCCGCAAGAAAGGCGGCTAAGCATGAATAAACCGTTCAAGCTCGCTCTGCTCGCCGACACGCACTACTACTCGCCCACCCTCGGCACCTCGGGCAAAGCCTATGCCCTGCGCAGCGGCTCCGACCAGAAGTGTCTTGCCGAGACGGGACGCATCCTCGATGATGCTTTCCGTCAGATCGTGGAAAGCGGCGCAGATGCCGTACTCCTTGCCGGTGACCTGACCAACAACGGCGAAAAGGTCAGCCACGAGGAACTGCGGGAGAAACTGTATGCACTCCGAAAGCACCTTCCCGTCTATGTGCTCACCGCCACCCACGACTGGTGCTGTGACGAGAATGCCCGCCGCTATGACGGTGCGCAGGTTTTTCACGACGTGCAGACGATGCCCTCCGACGCCCTGTCGGACTTTTATCGGGATTTCGGACTTTCGGATGCCATCGCCACCTACAAGACCCACATCGGCGCACTGTCCTATGTGGTCGAACCCTGCGAGGGGCTGCGCATCCTGATGCTCAACGACGACCAAAACGGTCGTGGGCGTGCCGGCTTTACCGAGGAACATTTGCAGTGGATTGAGCGTCAAATCGCCGATGCCCGCAGACAAGGCTGTCAAGTGCTTGCCGCCGAGCACCATCCCATTATCCCGCCTGTACACCCGTTTCTCACGGGTGGCAACAGCGCCGGGGATCGGGAGGAGATCGTCCGGCGGTTCAGCGATGCGGGACTGCGCTGTGTGGTCACGGGGCATCTGCATATGCAGGATCTGGTACAGCACGGTGCGCTGACGGAAATATCCCTCGGCACCCTCTGCGGCTGGCCGGGGAACATCGTCTATGCCCACATCGACCCGTCGCAGATTTGCCTGCAAACAGAGCGTGTCGCCTGCCATGCGCTTTTGCAAAAACAGACCCTCGGCATCCTGCAAAATCTGCTGGACGCCGCCGAGGACAGCACCAAAGCGTTTCGAGAGCGGCTCGGCGCACTGC
>JAQXLO010000042.1 GCA_029012165.1 Oscillospiraceae bacterium
CTATATCGAATCCATTGTCTCCCGCATTCACATGGGTCCCAAGAAACCTCGCCTCGTTCTCGATGCAGGCAACGGCGGTGCAGGTCTGTTTATCTATGAGGTTTTCCAGCGTCTGGGCTGCATGACCTTCCAGCTCAACTGCGATCCCGACATCACATATCCCCACTATTTCCCCAATCCCTCTGACCTGAAGGGGAGAGCCAAACTGCGGGAAATGGTCACGCATCCGTATATCCATGCAGATCTCGGCCTTTCCTTCGACGGAGACGGCGACCGGATCGGTGTCATCGACAACAATGGCAACAATATCTGGAGCGATATCATCCTTGCCTATATCGCCAAGAATCTGCTTGCCAAGAAAAAGGGTATCACTGTGGTTTACGACGTCAAGTGCTCCCAGGCACTCACGCAGGTCGTGCAGGACAACGGCGGCAACCCTGTGATGTGGAAAACGGGTCACTCCTATATCAAGGCGAAAATGCATGAGCTGAACGCAGATATTGCCGGCGAGCGAAGCGGACACATCTTCATCGGCGGAGACAACTACTACGGGTTTGACGATGCGGTGTTTGTGGCGGCAAAGCTGGTGGAGGCGCTGTCCTATGACGAGGACACCATCGCCGAAGCTATCGCCAAGTTCCCCCAGTATGTGACCTCTCCCGAAATCAAAGCGCACTGCGCAGACGACAAAAAGTACGGTATTGTCGAGGAGATCGTGGAGACCTTCAAGGCACGCTATCCCGGCAAGGTGATCGACGTCAACGGTGCCAGAGTCCAGTTTGAAAACGGCTGGGGACTGGTTCGTGCGTCCTCCAATCTCCCGGAATTGGTGTTGATTTTTGAGGCAACGACACGGGAAGGTCTGCTGGAAATTCGTCAGATTTTCAAGGATGTGCTGTCCGCTTATCCCGATATTGCACAGAAATGGGACAACGACGTAGAATAATTTAAAGGAAATTGAAAATTTTCCTGAAAAGCACTTGATTTTTCGGCGGCTTTGGTATATAATTTCTAAGTCGTCGAGACATCGGGGTGTGGCGAAGTTTGGTATCGCGCTTGGTTCGGGACCAAGAGGCCATGGGTTCAAGTCCCGTCACTCCGACCATATGGTAAATCGCTGAAATCGTTGATACAAAACGGTTTCGGCGATTTTCTTTACTTTTGGCTACGGTCGCATGAATATGCAGTGCATGAGAAAATAAAATTCTGTTTGCCTATTGACAAAGTAGGTAATATGTGCTATGATTGAATCAACTTGAAGGGAAGGCTATTGAAGCGGAAAGGAGAGCACGGTCATGAAAAGCAATAAAGCGGCTGTTGCCGGCAAATTGGTAATGTGTATGCGCCTGCACAATATGTGCACGAGATTCCAAGCAATGACTTGCGATATGCTCTCCATTTCAAATGTGAAATATTTTGCCGCATAATTTTTTGCAAAATATTTTGTGCTTGTTGCCGGGAGACTGTATCGCAGTTTTCCGGTTTTATCATTCTAAGGCAGGTAAAAACATGAAAAAGCATTTTGAAAAACTTGTGCGGGCAAATTTCCGATTTGGGCGAATGTGACGCTGTAAACAGATGCCCGTACAGACTCACACCAAAACAGATACAATACCTTAAAAACCATTCATAAACTACAAAGTAAAAGGAGTTAATCACTATGAAAAAAATCATTTCTTTTGTACTGATCGCTGCGCTTGCGCTGGCTACGGTTTTTTACCTGACCGCCTGCGGCGACAATGCAGATTCCATTACCATTGCCATTCCCAACGACACCACGAACGAAGCACGGGCTTTGCTCCTGCTCGAGGATTTGGGGCTTATCAAGCTCAAGGATGGCGCCGGCATTACGGCAACGCCTCTCGACATTGAAGAGAATCCGCATAACATTGTGTTCAAAGAAGTGGAAGCTGCACAGCTGCCGAATGTACGCCAAGATGTGGATTACGCAGTAATCAACTCGAACTATGCGATTGAAGCGAATCTCAATCCAACCAAGGATGCGCTCGGCTTGGAAGGCTCCTCCTCTGCGTACGGCAATATTCTTGCTGCAAAGGAAGGCAATGAGAATTCGGACAGTATCAAGGCACTCAAAGCTGCGCTGGAAAGCAAACAGGTTGCCGACTTTATCGCTTCAAAATATGATGGCGCAGTCGTTTCTGTTGTGGAAAATACCACGGATGGGTTTGATGCTTCTGTGGACTACGCCTCTCTTTCCGGAAAGACCATTACTGTGGCTGCTTCTCCCACGCCCCACGCAGAGATCCTTGCCGTTGCCAAGGATCTTCTGGCGGAAAAAAACATAACCTTGGAAATCAAGGAATTCACCGACTATGTGCAGCCCAACAATGTGGTGGAAAGCGGCGAGATCGACGCAAACTACTTCCAGCATATTCCATACCTTGATGATTTCAATAAAGAAAACGGAACACACATTGTCTCCGTCGCAGCCATTCATGTGGAACCCCTTGGTATTTATGGCGGCAAGCAGACCTCTTTGGATGCGATAAATGCATAACAAAAACTGTCCGGCAGAGCGTATTTGTTCTGCCGGACAGTAGCCGGAGGCTATTTATGATAGAAATAAAAAATGTTTCCAAACAATTCAAGACAGCCGAAGGTTCTGTGCAAGCGCTGAAAAACGTGTCCATATCCATTCCGGATGGGGACATTTTCGGCATCATCGGCATGAGCGGCGCCGGAAAAAGTACCCTTGTGCGATGCATCAATATGCTCGAGCGTCCCACCGAAGGTACGATTGAAATTGATGGCGTGGATATTTGCAAGCTCTCCGAAAAACAGTTGAGAAGTGTCCGCAGAGAGATCACCATGATCTTTCAGGGCTTTAATCTTTTGATGCAGCGGAACTGTCTCAAAAACGTGTGTTTTCCGTTGGAACTTGCCGGCATAAGCAAAGCCGAAGCAAAAAAAAGAGCGCAGGAATTGCTGGAAATCGTCGGACTTGGCGACAAAGCAAAAGCGTATCCAGCGCAGCTTTCCGGCGGACAGCAGCAGCGGGTTGCGATTGCCCGTGCCCTTGCGACCGACCCCAAGGTGCTTTTGTGTGATGAGGCAACCAGTGCATTGGATCCAACTACGACAAACTCGATATTGGAGCTGATCCGCCGCATCAACGAAAAGCTTGGCATCACCGTCATTATCATCACCCATCAGATGAGCGTGGTGGAGAGCATCTGTAAGCACGTCGCAATTTTGGACAACGGCGAGGTGACCGAACAAGGGGAGGTTGCAGCCGTTTTCTCCCACCCGAAATCCTCGGCGGCTCGCAAGCTGGTGTTCCCTGAAGGCAATGCAGATTCCCTTGTGGTCAGCGATTCCGGAGAGCAGTTTATTCGTGTGGTGTTCAACGGTGCCGAAGCAACAGGTTCGCCGCTCATCGCCCGAATGGCCGTCGAGAAAGGGATCGAGGCAAGCATCGCTTATGCATCCACCAAAAGCATTGGCGGAAAGGCCTACGGTTCCATGCTGCTTGGAATTACCGGGGATGAGGAAACCGTAAAAACGGCGATTGCGTATCTGACCAAGATACCGGATGTACTTGCAGAGGTGGTGAACGTACATGATTAACGATCTTCTCTCTTCCGAAGCGCTGCAAGAAGCTTGGCGTATCATCGAATCGGAGTTTTTAACGGCGATTTGGGAAACGGTTTATGTAACGCTGCTCGCAACCGCATTCTCCATTCTCATCGGTTTGCCGCTGGGAGTGCTGTTGGTCGTAGGCGAAAAAGACGGCGTACTGCCCCTTCCGAAGCAGCTTCTCCAAGCGCTCAATATCGTCATCAATCTTCTGCGTTCTATACCGTTTTTGATACTGATGATTTTGGTATTCCCGCTTACCCGCTGGATTGTCGGAACGGTCGTTGGCACGACGGCATCCATTGTGCCGCTTGTGATTGCCGCATTTCCTTTTGTTGCAAGACTTGCGGAAAGCAGTTTGCGGGAGGTAAGTCCAAACACGATCGAGATGGCGCAGAGCATGGGCGCCTCTCCCTTGCAGGTGATCGTTAAGGTGATGATCCCGGAAAGCATTCCGTCCCTGATCGCCAATGCTACGATCGCCATTACCACGATTCTGGGCTATTCGGCAATGAGCGGCATCATCGGCGGCGGCGGACTTGGAAAAATTGCCATCAACTATGGCTACTACCGCTACAAGTATTTAATCATGATCGCAGCGGTCGTGTTGCTGATCGTATTGGTACAGATATTCCAAAGTGTGGGCACAAAACTTGCTGCAAAAGCAGACAAACGCTTGCGATAAGTATTCTCAAGCTTTTAAAAAAGTGTAGCAGGGTAGCCCTCGCCGGAAAAACACTACATTTTTCCGAATGAAGCAAATTTCATAATCGAACCGCCGCATACCGAATGGTGTGCGGCGGTATCCGTTATAACAAATTGATCGTTTTGACATTTTCGACGGCGTTGTCTCTGGAAATGGCAAGAGTGGGTGCATCTTGATTTCGGTTGATGACATTGCAGATCACGGAGTCCTTCAAATATCCCTGCAGGCAAATGGCTGCTTTGCTGTTGCAAATGACATTGGAAATGGATATGTTTGACAGTCCGTCTTTGGGAACGGTGCCGTAAAGATCCGAGTCTCCGAGCAATATGGTACCGCCGGGTCGATGGTCATCGGGGCAGGTGTCAACAACATTGTCGATCACAACGCTGTGAATGTGTGCATCCACGGGCAGCAGTCGAATCACAAAGCAAAGGAACGAATGGGCAATCACATTTCTGATGATAATATCGTGAATATCCCGCTCCCGTTTTGTCCAGTCGTTGGGCATCACATGGGTTGTACGCAGGGAACCGCCTTCGAGGAACGGTTGGTTGTCAGGGGCATAGGCGGTGAGCGCAATCACATCATCGCCTGTTTGACCAAATATATCGGAAATGGTGATGTGGTGACAGCCGTTGCGAATGTCAATTCCGTCCTGATTTTCCATATTCATCCGCATCCCGTCGATCTCTTTGGACATCTGGGCGTCGAAGGAAATATCCCGCAGCGTACCAAAGGAACACGCTTCTAAAGAGATTCCCCAGCCGTGGGAGTTGACAATACGAATATTTTGGATGGAGAAATTCTCGACATTGGCAAAGAGTATTCCGATGCCTCGCCAATCGCCGTACTGAGACTCACCTTTTTTACCGGCATCGGTTCCGTAAGAAT
>JAQXLO010000043.1 GCA_029012165.1 Oscillospiraceae bacterium
GCTGTCGTGGGACGAGAGCGAGCTGCTCAGCTCCATGAGCCAGCCGGAGAGCGAACGATATACCAGCTACGCCCGGATGCTGAACGCCCACAAAATTGAAAATGATGGCAATCGGGACGCCGCCAAACAGCTGCTGATGGAACACGGCGCTCTGGTGACCTCCTACTACGACGACTACGGTGCCGATCAGCCGGGTTTCAACAGCACCTATAACAGCTACTACCAGACCGCCAAAACAGGCGTCGTCAACCATGCGGTCACTGTTGTGGGCTGGGATGACAATTTCCCGAGGACAAGCTTCAACGACTACAACCTCCCGGATGCCAACGGCGCATGGCTGGTCAAGGGCAGCTGGGGAAAGTCCTATGGAGACAGCGGGTACTACTGGATCTCCTACGAGGAGCCGAGTCTGTATTATTTTACGGCGTTTCAGGCGGCGCCGGCGGACATTTACGACAACATCTACCAGTACGACGGCACCTATACGTCCAGCTACTTTGCGCCCTCGGGACTCACGACGGCGTCTATTGCCAACACCTTTACCTCGCAAAGAGACGAGGATCTGACCCATGTGGCGTTCTTCAATCAAAATGTAGGTGCAACGATCACGGCGCAGGTGTATGTCAGCGACACGAAACCGACGCTGAAAAATAATGACCCCACGGCGGGGATGACGCAGGTGACGGCGGCGACCACAACGGTGACCGGCGCATTTTTCGGCTACTCCACCGTGGCGCTGCAAACGCCCGTCCGTCTGACGGCGGGACAGTATTTCACGGTGAAGATCACCTACCAAACGCAGACGGGCACGGTGTACATCCCCGTGGAGGGTGCTACGGTCAGCGAGCCTGCGGACGGACAGATCACCCACGGCGGCAATGCGGGCGAGAGCTTTCTGTATATGCGGGGCAACTGGTACGACAGCAACGACTATGCCGGCAACGACCTGAACAACGTGCCGGTCAAGGCAATGACGGTTACCGTGCTGCAGGAACCCATACTGACGCTCAAACACCTGCCGACCAAAACGACATACACCTTGGGCGAGACCCTCGATCCTGCGGGGCTTTGTCTGGAATACACGGACAGCAAAGGAAAAACCTCGGACGTAACGAGCGACTGCACGCCGGACACAACCGTGCTGAACGAAGCGGGCATTCGCACGGTCACGGTGACCTATGCGGGACTGAGCTGTACCTTCACCGTTACGGTGGAGACCGAGCCGAAGCTGGAAATCCTGTCCATGCCCGCAAAGACCGTGTATTGGGTCGGTGATACGCTGGACACGGCGGGGCTTACGCTGCAATACGCCGACCGTTTAGGCAATGTGTCCACGGTCAGTGACGGCTTTAAAACGGATGTCACGGTACTGCAAACCAAGGGCACCTGCACGGTCACGGTCACCTACGGATCCCTTGTCTGTACGTTCACGGTGCTGGTGACGGCCGTTCCCGGCGACGTGGACGACAGCGGCTCGCTGGAGCTTTTGGACGTGACGCTGATTCTGCGCAGCATTGCGGGCGGGTATGATGTGACCCTCGGCGAGGAAGCGGCGCAGACGGCGGATGTCAACAAGGACGGCAGGGTGGATCTTTTGGATGTGGCACTGCTCAAGCGGTATCTTGCCGGCGGCTACGGCGTGGAACTGCGATGAAATCGGGAGGCATAAGCGATGAATAAACATAGGAGCAAACAACTTTTTGCACTGCTGCTGGCGGCGCTTCTGCTGCAAGGAAGTGCGGCGCTGTGCGCCCACGCACGGGAGCGGGAAACCCCCGTGTACACCATCCTTGCCGGGGAAACGGATGCACAGGGCAATCTGCTCCCGGAGCGCATTGTGGACGAAAACGGCAATACGGTGGTGCAGGACAGTCCCGTCCGTGCTGCGGCGGACGATATCCCCGTGTCCTACGACACACGGCTGCTTTTTGAACTGACATCCATCAAAAACCAGGCAGGCTCCGGCAGCTGCTGGGCATTTTCCACCATCGCCTGCATGGAGACGAGCCTGACCAAGCAGGGCTACGGCTCGGCGCAGACGCTGGACTTTTCGGAGGCACATCTGGTTTGGTTCGGACAGAACCAGCGAGTAGCCGATACGACCGACCCAACATGGGGAGACGGCCGTGTGTACGACAAGCCGTTTCGCTACGGCGGCAACTGGAGCATTTCTGCACCCACGATCCTGCGCGGCAGCGGTCTGCAGCTGGAGAGCAGGGCACCGTGGATCGAGTCCTACGACGATGATATTCTCATGACCATGGCGCAGCCGGAGAGCGAGCGGTATGTAAGCTTCGCACGGCTGTGGGATGCACATTCCGTGCGGGACATGAGCGATCGGGATGCCATGAAACGGCTGATCATGCAGAACGGTGCAGCGATGACGGCGTATTACGACGATACGGGCATCACGAACACGGGCTACAACGCTTCCAATAAGTGCTACTACCAAAGCGCCGTAACCGGTATAAGCAACCATGCCGTCACCATCGTCGGCTGGAACGACAGCTATCCGAAGGAGTACTTCAACGAGGGCAATCGCCCGGAAAATGACGGGGCATGGATCATCAAGGGCAGCTGGGGAACGCAGTACGGACGAGAGGGATATTACTGGCTGTCCTACGAGGATCCGAGCATCAATTCCTTCGCTTCTTTCCGTGCGGCGCCGGCGGATATCTATGACCATATCTATCAGTACGACGGCGCCTATCCGTCCAAGGTTTTCCCCTGTTCGGGACAGAGCGCAAGCATGGCCAACACCTTCACGGCGCAGCGGAACGAGGATCTGACCCACGTCGTCCTTTACAGCCCGAACGTGCAGGCGGATGCACTGGTGGAAGTCTATGCGGGCGACACGTCGGCGGTGACGGGCAAGGATCCCACGGCGGGGATGACCTTGGTTTCCGAGGCCACGACAAAACGGGACGGTGTGCTTTACGGCTACTCCACGGTGGAGCTGGCATCGCCGGTTCCGCTGACTGCCGGACAGCATTTCACCGTCAAGGTCACTTTGCAAACCGATACGGGGACGGTCAACATCCCTGTGGAGGGCACCACCTTGGAGGAGCCGGCCAACGGCCAGGTGACCTACGGCGGCAATGTGGGCGAAAGCTTTGTCTGCATTGCAGGCGCTTGGAACGACACCAATCAATATGGCGCAAATGCGCAGGATCTCAACAATGTTCCCGTCAAGGCCATGACCAAAGATCGGACGGTGCAGCCGACGCTGGAGATCGGGCAGATGCCGGACAAGACAACATACACACTGGGCGAGACCCCCGATCTTGCCGGGCTCACTCTTTTGTACACCGATGAACAGGGTGCACAGATCACTGTCACCGACGGCTACAGCACGGATGCCGCTCTGCTGGACAAGGTCGGCACAGCGACGATCACCGTCACCTACAGGGGGCTTACCTGTACGCTGGAGCTTTCGGTACAGCGCACGCCGGGCGATGTCAACGGGGACGGCGGCGTCACTCTTTTGGATGCGGCGGTGCTGGAACGGTTCCTGGCCGGTGGCTACGGCGTGACCGTATGGGAAGCGAATGCCGATGTGAACGCCGATGGCGGTGTGTCTTTGCTGGACGCAATTTTGCTCAAGCGCTATGTTGCCGGCGGCTACGGCGTCATTTTGCAGTAGCACGGCAGTATATAAAACAACTTTTCACAAACAGAAAGGGGAGGACAGGACATGAGAAAAAAACAAATTTTTGCGGCAGTGCTTTGCCTTATTATGCTATGGACCTGCTGCCCCTTTGCGGCGTTTGCCCTGCGAAGCGGCGCTCCCGAGGCGTTCGTTTTACAGCAGGAGCAAATGCGTTCGGACGGCGCATGGCTGCCGGCGTACTACACGGACAGCGATGGCGAACCTGTGGCGGAAGTGTCTGTCGGCATGGTGGAAGCTGCGGCGGGCAATTTGCCTGCTTCCTATGATCTGCGCAGGCAGAATGCCGTCACACCCGTCCGGGATCAGGGCAGTGCGGCCAGCTGCTGGGCATTCAGCATGATTGCGGCGTGCGAGTCCAACTACGTTTTACATGGCTTCGGACAGCAGAACACGACCGACTTTTCCGAAGCGCATACGATCTATTTTTCCCTGCGTCAGCGGATCACAGACAGAAGCAGTCCCTTTTACAAAGACGGCGTCTACTACGAGCGCCCCTTTGAAAACGGCGGCAGCTGGCGCAATGTGGCGAACACGATCCTCAACGGCATGGGTCTGCGTGAGGAGTCCAAAAATCCATGGATATTGTCCTTCGACACCGATGCGCTCACACAGATGTACTGCTCGGAGAGCGAGCGGTTCGATGCGGATATGCGCCTTTTGGACGCACAGGTCATCTACAAAAAGCCCCTTCCCAAGAGCGGCGAGACCTATGAGAGCGACAAAACCTATCAGTCCGCCATGCGTGCGGCGATCCCGTCCATCAAGCAGAAACTGATGGATTGCGGCGGATTGTCTGCGTCCTACTACGACGATTCCCGTGGTCGTCCCGGTCAGGGCAGCTATGACCCGACCACGGACGCCTATTACCAGACAACCGAGCTGACAGCCGTCAACCATGTGGTGACCATCGTCGGCTGGGACGACGCCTTTGCCGTGTCCAACTTCCGCTCCGCCTGCCGTCCGTCGAGACCGGGCGCATGGCTTTGCAAGAACAGCTGGGGCACGGATTTTCACCACGACGGCTACTGCTGGATCTCCTACGAGGAGCCTTCTTTGTCGGAGATCATTTTTGTCGAGACGGCGCAAAAGGAACTGTACGACAACGTGTACGCCTACGACGGCTCCAACACCTCCGCCTACTTTGAATCCTCCGGCGGCACGGGTGTTTGTGCCAATACATTCACCTGTGCAGGGGAGGAGTACCTGACCCATGTTGTGCTCTACAATCCCAATGATGTGCCGACGAGCGTGGAAATCAGCGTCTATACAGGCGAGTCCTCTTCAGCGGTGAATCCCCTGCAGGGCTGCACACAGCAGGGTACGGTAACGCAGGCGGAAAACGTTCTGTACGGCTACAAGACCGTGGCACTGGATGCGCCCGTTCCGCTGCAGGCGGGGGAGACGTTCACGGTGGCGGTTCGCTATTCCGTGCCGGCGGATACGGTCAAGCTGCCTGTTGAGGGCATGACAACATACCAGCCTGCCGAGGACGACATGACCTACGGCAGCAAGAGCGGTCAAAGTTTCGTTTGCGTCAATGCGAAATGGTTTGACTGTACCAGTATTTGGAGACAAAGCTACAACAACGTCCCCATCAAGGCCATGACCGTGAACACGGAGAACTTTGATCCCTTCGGCACCCCTGTGGGGATCTCCCTTGCCGAGCCGCCTGCAAAAACGGCGTATACGGTGGGCGACCGGGTGGACACAACGGGTCTGTATCTGCAGGCGGACTACCCGGACGGCAGCAGAGTGCAGATCACGGACTTCACCGTGTCGCCGACGGTGCTCACCGAGAGCGGAGAGGTGACGCTCACCTTCGCCGCCGTGCTGAAAGGCAGGACGTTCCGTACAAGCTGTACCGTTCTGGTGCATCCGGCGAAGCCTGTGCGGATGCAGGCGGAGAGTGCATCGGATGTGATCGGCTATCTGCCGGACGGCAAACCCGACCTTTCCGGTGTGCGGATCCGGGTGGACTATGACAGCGGCGCTTGTGCGTATGTCACCGACTATACCTACACCATGCAAAAGCTGTCCGGCGGCAAGGCGCTGTTTACCCTGCGCTTCACG
>JAQXLO010000044.1 GCA_029012165.1 Oscillospiraceae bacterium
GTGCTTCTGGGTATTCATTTTTTTCTGATTTTGACCTTTTTTTAAATTTTTTGAAAAATACGATTATAGTTTTATATCGCCTAAAATTCTTCAAAACGCTATTGACAAAAGAACATTTGTTCTGTATAATAAATGTTGGAGGTGATAAATTGCGTATTAAAAAAACATATTACAACGCAATTGTTTATGATAACACTCTGACCGAAAAGGCAAGAGACGACAGCTTTGATTCAATAACAGTGCCAAGTAAGGATTATAAAATTTGTCGCACGGTTCTGGATCTAAAAACTTGTTTTGACTGTGCGGATAATCACGGCAGGATCTTTGATATCAACGATTCAACTGTAAGGCTTCCGCCTTTGCACATAAATTGCAGGTGCACGCTTGAAGAAATGGATGCGATTGAAGCCGGTAACGCAACAAAAGACGGCACAAACGGCGCTGATTATTGGTTAAAGTATTTTGGAGAATTGCCCGATTATTATATTTCCCGTGAGCAGCTTGAAGCGCTGGGTTGGAAACTCGGAGACAGACCATCCCAATTCGCACCCGGGAAGATGTTGGGTGGGAGTATTTATGATAACGACGAAAGAAAGCTCCCCAACAAAATCGGACGAGTCTGGCGCGAAGCGGACATCAACTATGCGCCTGGCAGGCGTAACAGGCATAGGATATTCTGGTCAAATGACGGATTGATTTTTGTCAGTTACGATCATGGTCATACTTTTTATGAAATTATATAGGGGGTATATCATGTATCAGGCAACGATAGATTTGACGGATTGCAAATCCTTGATGGAACTGCACGAAAGAATTAAAGTTGGACTGCATCTCGATGATGGATACGGCAGAAACCTGTACGCTTTTTGGGATGAGATCAACCGGAATATCCCGTGTAACTTTATCACTGTCAAAGGCAGTAAAACTGTGTCAAAGGATTTAACCGGCAAAGTTGAAAAGATGCGCGAAATATTAGAGCGTAACAAACAATATTGGGCGCATTCCAAACACCCTTTTGATTATGAATTTATTGACTGAAAAGAGTAAATACGCACCCATATACTTTTAACGATGTAGCATAATGGTACGCATTTTGTATCGAAACTTGTCGCTGCTTACAAGAAAACAGACATCCGTTTGGGTGTCTGTTTTTCTTTTGGGGCAGTGAGAACGACCAAGCTGGTTACCACCGGCGCAGTAGGGCAACTGCGTGTTGCTTGCCAAATGGGCTGCTCTCGTGTATACTTTACGAAAAAGGAGGAACGAATATGGAAACACGGGAAGTTCTCAAGACATTGCGTGAAAAGCATAATCTGACGCAGGCGCAGCTGGCCGAGCAGGTCATGGTCACCAGACAGGCGGTCAGCCGCTGGGAGAACGGCGAAACCATGCCGAACACCGAAACGCTCAAACTGCTGTCCAAAGTGTTCGACGTCTCTATCCACACGCTGCTTGCCGATCCGCATCCGCTGGTCTGCCAGTGCTGCGGAATGCCCATGAATGAGGACGACCTCCTCAGCCGGGAAACGGACGGCAGCTTCAACGAAGAATACTGCAAATGGTGCTATGCGGACGGGGCATTCACCTATCCCGCCAAGGAACCCCTGCTGGATTTCCTCGTGGAACATATGCCGAATCCGGACAATACGGATGCGTGTACACGCCGTGCCCAATTTGACGCCTTTCTCTCACAGCTGCGGCACTGGAATTAAGATGCCGGAAAATCCGACCAAAACAGTTCGTTGAGTTTTTCCAGATAGGCATCGTTGATTTCATAAAAATAGCTGGAATGGGGCATTTGAATCGGATGCAGTATAACATCGCTTTGGGAAACGCCGGCGGACAGATAGGAGGCAACGATTGCTTTCATCTCTTCCATCGTGGTCGCAGACTTGTGCAGATCCCACAGATCCTCCCATGTATAGTCTCGATCCTTACCGGGCAGCAGGACGCAGGAATAGTTCCCTTCCCCCATCTGCCAGATGTACACCGCCAGTCCATCGGACACGGGCAGGTCGAAGTACAGGGGGTATTTGGCTTGGAGCTGGTCGGGCGGTATAGCCGTCGTATTTGGCGCATCGTCTATATTGTCTGTCCCATTTTCCGTTGCCGCAGGGGCATTACCATCCGCCGGGTTGGTCAAGAAGCAAACCGCCGCTAAAACACTTACAGCAACAGCGAGCACGATAATCCAAAATGCAGGCTTTTTGTATTGCAGTACCGATTTCACCCGGTCTTTTACGCCGACCTCGCCGAAAGCCAAAGGGCAGGCGGCGATCGAAGGGCGGCGCACACTGCACGTCAGCAACGCCTGTGCATAATCCGCCCGCTGTGCCTTTTCCATATGTTTGACCGTCTTTTCGTCACACGCCAGCTCGATGTCCGTGCAAAACAGCGCATAGCCCAACCAAAGCAGTGGATTGAACCAATGCAGCGTCAGCAGAAGAAAACCGAGGGGCTTCCACCAGTGATCCCTGCGGCGGATATGTGCCTGCTCGTGGGCGATGATGTGCGGCATTGCCTGTTCGCTTACGGAAAAGGGCAGATAGATCTTCGGCTTGATGATCCCCAAAACAAACGGGGAAGCAGCCGCTTCGCTTTGGTACACATTGCCCCGAATCCGCACCGCTGTGCCAATCTTCCGATGCAAACGCCAATAGCGAAGAGCCGTGTATGTGAAAAGGATCGCCATCCCCACAAGCCAAACAACTGCAAGAATCGGTATCCGGATCTGCAAAGGGTTCGCACTCGTCTGCGGTGACGCCGCCGACTGACGGAGAATCGGATGGATGATGTTGTTCAGGGCGGGGATGCCTGTGTAGATTTCGGGCGTTTGGGCGGTCATTATTTCGGGGCTGATGGTTTCCGCACTTGGAATCAGGCTCAGAGCACTCTGCACAGAAAACGGGCAAATCAAGCGAACCGCCACCATACCCCAAAGCAGAACGGTGATCCATTTCGGCGCTTTTTTCAAGGGCAGTCGCAGCAACAGGATCGCAAGCACGATCCAGCTGGCCGCAAAGCTCATATTGACGATCTTCAAAAAAACTTCGCTCATTGTGATTTCCCTTTCCGATAGCGGTCGATCATTTGCTGTACTGCGTCAATGTCTGCGTCGGAGAGTGTGCGATGCTTTGTAAAGGCGGCGACAAAGGCCGGCAGAGAACCGCCAAACCTTTTCTCCACCATCTCATCAATTTCCGCCGCCTGCACCTCGTCCTTGCTGACGAGGGAAGTCACCACAGTGTTTTCGTTTTTTAATACACCCCGCTCGGACAAACGCTTGATGACGGTATAGGTGGTCGTGGGTTTCCAGCCCAGCTGCTCCCTGCAAAGCGCTACCAGCGTACTGCTCTTTACAGGCTCGTTTTCCCAGAGGATCATACAAAAGCGGTATTCACTCTCAAAAATTTTCGGCGTTTCCATGACGGCTCCCCTTTCTCTAATCCGTTAGAGTTCGTATATACTCTAACACATTAGACTGCCGCTGTCAATAGTTGACATAAAAAATCACGGTAGAGCTTCCTTGTTCTCTACCGTGTTTTTTATAAATCGCCATTTGCCGGGTTGTCGAGCAGCGTGCCGTCCTGCGCAAAGCGGGAGCCATGGCACGGACAGTCCCAGGAATGTTCCGCCCGATTCCATTGCAGTGCACAGCCCAGATGCGGGCAGACCTTTTTGGCAAAGGGGTCGAAGTGCACCAGCGTTTCATAGGTGTTTTGCAGCAGCTGCGGCTTGAGCATACTTCTGGACGGGTCAAACACATCGGCAACATCATTGGGCTTGCCGAGGATTCTGTCGCACAGCAGCGTCGCCGCCACCATGGAGCCGGTCATCCCCCACTTGTTAAACCCTGTCGCCACATAGAATCCCGGCGTGCGTTTGGAATACTGCCCGATATACGGGATGCTGTCGAGGGTCATGCAGTCCTGCGCCGCCCAGTGGTATTTTTCCCGTGCATCGGGACATTTTCTTTCCGCAAATGCCCGCAGCTCCCGCCAGTTGCCGTTGGGCTTGCCTGTCCGGCTTCCGCCGCCGCCCAACAGCAACAGTCCGTTTTGATAGCGAAAGGACAATCCTGTGTCCTGGGCATCCACAAACATCCCCTCCATGTACGGCGCATTCTCCAGCGCAATGACATAGGAGCGGTGCTGGTACATTTTCATAAAGTAACTGCCGTGCTTGTTGTCCAAGGGGAAATGCGTCGCACAGATCACCCGCTTGGCGAAAATTCTGCCGCCGTTCGTCATCGCCGTTTTGCCCGCCATGGAGAGCACCTGCGTATGCTCATAAATGTGCAGTCCCTTTGCGATACGGCGCACGAATTTCAGGGGATGAAACTGCGCCTGAAGCGGCACCTTTACGGCGCCTGCGGTGCGCATGGGCAGCGGGA
>JAQXLO010000045.1 GCA_029012165.1 Oscillospiraceae bacterium
GGACGGTATACGTTGGGACGGAATGTGGTGCCGTCCAGAATGTTGCCCTGTCCGAAGTCGAGGGAGACCGGTTTTCCCTTGGCGAATTGGAGCGTTGTGCCCCCGGCTCGAACGGTGGCGGAACGGGCACTGCGTTCCACATGAATGCTGCCCTTTGCGTGGCGCACAGGGGCATCCGTCTTTTTCAGCAGGAATTGGTTAAAGCTGATCTCGTCCCCCTTTTGGAACCATGCGCCATCCTCCCGGTGGCGGTAGGAAAGGGTGAGGATCCACTCGCCGTCGCCGTCGCAGTGTACGGGAACAGTCAGCTGTTTGGACGTCTGCGGCTCGATGCCCTCCAGAGAAAGTTCGCCCCTGTCTTTTACGATGCCGTCCCGGGTGATCTCCCAGTGCAGCAGAACGTCATCCAAGGTGACGAAATAGTTTTTGTTGCGGATCTCGACGATACCGTTGTCAATGTCCACTTCCTCTGCGCTGATGTTGGAGTAGACTTGCTTGACCTCGTAGTAGGCGGGGTGGGGCGTACGGTCGGCGGCAATGATGCCGTTGTTGCAGAAATAGTAGCTGGAAACGCCCTCGTTGAAATCGCCGCCGTAGTTCCAGATTTCGTTCCCGTTTTCATCGTGGGTGCGGATGGCCTGATCTACAAAGTCCCAGATAAACCCGCCGCACATATGGTCGTACTTTTCAAAATCCTCCACATATTCCCGGAAGTTGCCCAGACTGTTTTCCATACAGTGGGCATATTCGCAGTAGAGGACAGGCTTGTATTTGTAGACCGATTTCGGCACAGGCTTGTTGTCGGCCGCCAGCTTGTTGGCAACATTGTCAAACAGCGTGGTGGTGATCGCTCTCTGCTCACGCAGACACGCCACCTGCTTTTCCGTGGGGTACATACGGCTGATGAAGTCGGACTTGGTGTAGTCCGCATCGCCCTCGTAGTGGATGGGGTACAGATCGCACAGGTACAGCACGGCACGGCGCATGGAGGCGAAGTTTTTGCCGTCGCCCGCCTCGTTGCCCAAAGACCAGAAGCAGACACAGGCGTGACTGCGGTCACGCAGAACCATGCGCTTGGCACGGTCCACAACGGCTTCCTTCCAGATGCGGTTGCTGCCCGGGACATTTTTGCGGCGCACGCCGTGGCTTTCCATGTCGCATTCGTCCATGACATAGAACCCCATCTCGTCGCACAGCTCATAGAAATACGGGTCATCCGGATAGTGGCTGGTGCGGATGGCGTTGATGTTGGCCTGCTTCATAAGCGTCAGGTCACGGATATAGGTTTCCTTCGGCACCGTCCAGCCGTTATCCGGGTCAAAATCGTGACGGTTGACGCCCTTAAGGATGACCTTTTGATTGTTGATATACAAAACATTTTTGCGTATCTGCACTTTTTTGAAGCCGATGCGGATCTGTTTTTTGGAGTAAAACTTATCCGGGGAACGAATAATCACAGTGAGGGTATACAGATTCGGCGTTTCCGCAGACCATTTGCGGACATTTTCGACGATGTGGTGCACGCTGATGGTATATCTGCCGAAGATGACGAAATCCTCCGCATGGATAACCTGACCGTCCAGCTGCACCTCGCAGTTGATCATGCAGCGGCTGGGCTTGCTGTTGATGACGGTCAGATCCAGATCAAGCAGACCGTTTTGAAATACATCGTCCAGCGTGGCTTTGGCGTAAATGTCGTCGATGCGCACGCTGGGTTCGGCGTACAGATACACCTCCCGGGAGATGCCGGACAGATTCCACATATCCTGATTTTCGAGGTAGGTGGCGTCACTGTAGCGAAAGACACGCACGGTGATCTGGTTGCTTTGCGTATGCAGGAAATTGGTGACGTCAAATTCGGCAGGCGTCATAGAGCCCTGAGAATACCCCACATATTCCCCGTTGATATAGACATACATGGCGCTCTTCACGGCGCCGAAATGCAGAATGATCCTGCGGCTCATCCATGTTTCGGGCAACGTGAAGCGGCGGCGGTAGATGCCGACTTCGTTCAGCTCATGGATGACCTTGGGTATGCGGCGCTTGGAGGTGCTGACGCCCTCAGGCATGAAGGAGCAAAGATATATGGGCTTGCCGTATCCCTTGAGCTGCCAAAGGGAGGGCACCTCGATGTCGTCCCAGTCGCTCTCGTCCAAGTCGTCAAAGTAGAAGTCCTGCACGGGTATGTCGGCGTTTTGATGCCAGTGAAATTTCCAAGTACCGTTCAGCGAAAGCTTGTAGGGAGATTCATCATACGCATTCGGAGTTTCTTCCCCCAAAGGCAGCGCAGGGTTATGCGCATCCAGCTTGTTTTGTTGAATGATCGCGGGATCTTCCCAAAAATGAAGTCTTGGCATAGTGAAACCTCAAAAATATAGTATTAATTAATTTTATAACATTGCCGTGCAGAATGCAAGAAAAAAAAGAAAAAATAACAAAAAAACGTATTGACAAATACCCGGTAGGGGTATAAAATAAATATACCCCCAAGGGGTATATAAAGTCGAAATAAGGTGAACGATACGGAAAATTGTCCTGCCTGCCGCAAGACCAAGGTGCGCTCTGCGGAGGAATTGAAAAGCCTGATGAACAGGCTCAGCCGCATGGAGGGGCAGATTCGGGGCATCAAGGGGATGCTGGAAAAGGATGCGTACTGCACCGATATCCTGACGCAGGTGGCGGCAGTCAGTGCGGCGATGAACGCCTTCAGCCGGGAGCTGCTTGCCGAGCATATCCGCACCTGCGTGGCGCAGGATATTCGAGACGGCAAGGACGAGACGATCGACGATCTGGTCGCCACACTGCAAAAGCTGATGAAATGAAAGAGAAGCAATGGATTGGATGGAAAAGAGTATCGGCGAACACGGCGCAAATCAGCCGGATGTTCGATTCGGCGAATGGACAATATAAAGACAGACGACAAAAAAGCCTGAAAAGATGCGCTCTTTTCAGGATTTTTAAACAATGGAGAAATTATTTTTCAGGTGCGTACACACGCACATAATCCACCACGAAATCCGTTGGGAAAGTCCCGGAGGGGTTGTTGAACGCATTGCCGTTCCATTCCGGGTCGATACTGCCGTCGTCCAATATTCTGCTGCCGACGTGGGTGGAGACGAACAGATGCATTGGTTCCTCACACGTTCCGTCAAATCCGTCTATCGGACCGTTGGAAAAGTCGAACCGTTCCACCTCTATCCCATCGTAGTAGAAGATGTACGCTTTGTCCGTCCACTCCAAACCGTAGGTGTGGAAGGAATTGTACATATCGGTGCCGTCTCTTTCCAAGGTGGAAATTTTCGGCGAGGAGATCGACAGGTGTTTCCCGTGGCCGTCCCCGGCGTGCAAGGTGATTTGATAGGTGCTGTTTACCGCCTCGTTTTTCTGTTTCACACGGCGGAATGCATTTTCAAAAATATCTATTTCCGTGCCGGATTTCGCCGTATGGTCGTACGAAAGCTGATCCTTATACGTCCAAAATGCGGCGTGCAGTCCTTCGCCTTTGGGCATTTTGCAGCGGATCTCATAATATCCGTATGTGCCTTGGAACGAGTTTTCCGTGCTCAGCCATCCGCCGTAAAAACCATCGCCCCACTTGCCGTCCTTATGGTATTCGATCCGCAGACGTGCGCAGCCATCGTCCACCGTTACCTGATCGGGCGTGAAAAAGGTGGTATGTCCGTTTGTGTCAAAAACTGTCCATTTGGACGTGTCGAGAGCATCCCCCTCAAATTCATCGCCCCAAATCACTTCACGGTTTGTCAGGTCTATGCGTTCTGCGCTTCGGTTCGGGAAAACAATATGTCCGTATCCGCCGATCGAAAAAAACAGGGACACACACATACAGAGAAATGAATGGAAGAAAAATTGCAGGGATTTTCTGATTTTGGAAAAAAACTGCATATGCATTCTCCTTTGGATCTATGTGTTTCTCAGTCCATGCGCAGCTCATTGGCAGCCTGCTCCGCTTGCAGGCACAGGTCGTAGACAGGCTTTATCCGCCAAAAGGCGCTGGCGAGCTTTTCTGCCAAATCGGGGGCGAACAGGTCTGTGATCGGGTCGCCCGAATGCATAAAGCAAATGTCCCTGCGGTCAAGCCAGGCTCGCTTTTTGGGCGGCTGATCGGGAAACCTGCTGCGCTTGTAGACGTCACCCGAGAGGGAAAAGCCCGGCTCGTTATCGGCGACCTGCTGTGCGGCGAGGTAGGCGGGGTGATCCTCTACCACCATCTGCCGCAGGCACTGCATGGTGTCGGACGGCGTAGCGTAGTACCCGCAGCCGTAAAAGAACCCACGGGGGGAGAATACGAAGAAAAATTCGGGATAGCGGGGAAACATATGCTTGTCCCGCTTGAAAGAGAGCCACATCTCCTCCCGGTAAAAATCCCCGTGGGCACGGCGCATATCCCGATAGATGCGGGAGATGGTCTTGTCGGTTTTGGGTTCGGTGATGATGCGGCTGTCGATCTGCTCCAGGGTCGGCGCAAGGGCCTCGACCATCTCGACCAGAGGGACGTGGACAAATGCGTTGTACTCCGCCTTGTGCGCACGGTACCACTCCCGGCTGTTTTGAAAACGGTTCTCGGACAGAAAGTCCAGTGTGTTGGGGGAAAACATAGATCAGTCCTTCTTTTTCTGCCGCATGAGCAGCTTGTCAAAGGGGAAGTAGATCAGGAACTGGAAGGCGCTGCAAATGGCGGTGGCAATGGTGGTGGCGAGGGCGCTGGAAACACCCTTGGACACGGCGAACTCAAAGATCACGGGGTTCAGCCATGCGGAGAAGCAGATCAGCGCCACGGTGAAAATCAGATAAATGGTCAGGGTGATGGGGATGTTGTTGTCTGCGTTGAATGTTTTCTTGCGGTTGACAAAGAACGAGACGATCTGCGCCAAAATGTTGGACGTGTTGAATGCGATAAACAGGGCAAGACCGCACTGCTCCCCCTCGATGACATCGTAGTGGAACACGAACCAGTGAAATTCCTGCACACTCAGCGCCTTGATGGCGGGGATGTTGTAGAGAATGGCAAGGGATGTGACCTGTACAAGGCAGGCCAGCAGGCTGACAATGGTAAACTTGATCAGCTGCCAGAGGGTTTTCTTTCCGGTGGATTGGGTTTCAGCCATATTCTTTTTCCTCCATTATGACCAGTTGATGTACAAAAACTGCGGTGCATCCATATCCGGCAGCAACGCAAGAAAAGCCGACTCGTCCATGCTTTCGTAGGCGGCGTTGTAGTAGGTGCGCTGATTGGCGGGTGCGCCCTGATCGTCCGTGCCGAAGATCTCGGTGTACAGGCAAACCAAGTTCCCGGAACCGTCATAGTAGGCCGTGCCGAAGTTGCCGCTGTCCGCATCGGTGAAGAAAAGTTCCGCCGCAGCGGGATTGCCGTCCTTATAGAACCAGCGGATCGGCTCCGCATCAAAATCCACATCGGGTGCGTAGTTGGTGCAGCTGTACAGCAGGGTGCCGTCGGCGCCGTATACATTGGACAGGAAACGGTGGATGACCGAGCGGTACAGCAGCATATCATCCGCACCGTAGTAGTCGATCAGCTTTTCTTCGGCGTACACCATGCCGTCCGCATCCGTGAATGTCTCGCTGGATTGACTGACAATGGCGTGGTACTTTTTGCCGAAGAGGGGCACCTCATCCATTTCCCCCTCCCGGGCAAGGGTGGTTTGAAACTGCACGTCGGCGTAATTCTTCGGTGCGGCGAAAGCCTCGGCGGTATCGATGACCGCCGGCAGGGGCGTTTCACGGATGTCCGATTGGCGAGAAGCGGAAAAGCGGTAAATCAGGATGCCTGCCGCCGTGCCCAGACACAGGACGATGCAGACGGCGGCAATGATTTTCTTTTTCAAGAGAAGAACCTCCCTCAGCCTTGCACGATGCCTTCCAAAAAGTCGGTCTCTTGCGCAAAGCCCTCGGCGTTGATGCGGAACGTCTTGACCTCATGCTTGCGGAAATCCGCCCAGAAGCCGAAGTCCGCAAGGTCGCAGACGAAGCCCACACGACCGGTATTTTTGCCGGCGCACTCATAGGCACGCAGGATGTAGTCGCCGGAGCCGTCCTCACATTTTTTGAAAGCGGTCACCAAAATATTGGGCTTCGTAACGTGCAGGAAACTCTGCTTCTGCGGCAGGTCGCCCTTGTGGTAGCCGACGGGAATGGCATTGGGACGGCGGTTAAAGACGGCAGCCTCCCGTGCGAGGTCGGCGTCCTCGGCTTCGCCGCTGTGGACGGTGATGCCATATTCAAACCGCTGCAAGCCCTCGTCCGTGAAGTTAAAGGCTGCCTCGGGGCGGTAGGAATAGTGGTCGGCAAAGATCACGTTGCGCAGCAATGTGACACGCAGATCGTTGCCGGGACAGGAGTAGCTGTATTTGGAATCGGTCATGAGCGCAAGACCGTGGCGGCTGCCGCCGTTGTCGGTCACCGTCAGATCGCCCCAGTTCTGCGCCGGCTCTTCGTCGCCGTCGGTGGGACGCTTGATGAAAGCACCGGGGATCTCATAGGTGTTGATGCCGTCCGTGCCGCACAGGGGGAAGGACGCCTTGAGCATGGAGAACTTCTCCTGCCAGATCGCCTTGCACTTGACCTGCAGGGTCTTTTGCTCGGAGGAGAGGATGAAATCCTGGGTCAGATGGGACTCGCCGAAGCTGTATTCGCCACGGATCACCGCACGGGCGGCGCCGTACTCCACCAGCTTCAGACTGTCGCACTGCATTTCGCCCTTGACGGTGTCGAACTTGAACACATTGTGCGCCCATGTGTCGGTGGTGTGGTCGTCCATGACCAGCGGGATCGCCAGACGGGTGCCGGCGGCGAAGTCGTAACCGTCGGATTTTTGCACGAGCTTTTGGATGGTGCCGCTCTTCGGATCAAATTCCACACGCATATGGGCGTTTTCCAGGAAGCAGTTGCCTGCCTTGATGTCGGAGCCGTAGTCCTTTTCCACAGCCTTGAAGTAGTCGGGGGTGATGTCCCGCTCCTCCAGCCAGTTCAGCCAGTACAGTGCGTAGCCCATGGCGGGCAGGTCGGCAAGGAACACGGTGTCCAGATGCGAATCGTTGGAGCGGGAGGAACGCACGTTTTGGAAAAGAACGGCGTTGCCGTCGCTGTCCTTGACGCAGGTGGAGGGGTAGTGGATGCGTACCGTGGTGCGCACGGGGAAAGCATGGGGGTTGAAAACGACCACGGGACGGGGGTAATTCTCCTTGTGGCAGTGGTGGCGCACCAGAGTGACGGGGTCGCCGATGCCGTCCAGCCATGTGTCGATGCGGGTGGCAAGGCGCAGCTGTGCGTTGTTTTCCGCACGGTCGGCAATGGTCAGGGCGTGACCGATGCTGTCCCGGACGTCCTCATAGGCTTCCATGATGGAGCAGCCGCAAAGGATATCGTGGAACTGGTTGAAGCACACGTCCTTCCATGCTTCGGCGAACTTTTCCGTGCAGGGTTCACTGCCGCAGACCATACTGCTGACGGTGTCCCAGATCTCGGCGCTTGCCAGACGATTTTCCGCTTTGCGGTTGCACTGCTTGACCAGAGAGGTCGCACTGTAGCAGCCGCTGGCGTGGTGCTGCAATTCCTCGTTCCATGTGGGCACATCCAGGGACATATCCTCGCAAACGCTCTGGAAGTACTGATCCGGAGAAGAAAAGACAATTTTGTCGCCCGTTTCCGCCATGCGGTTTTTCAGATGCAGAAGGTCGCCTGCGGTGGGACCGCCGCCGTGGTTGCCCACGCCCACAAAGAGCATGGTGTCGTGACCGACATCCTCCATGATGCCGTTCATCCGCTCGATGCCTTTGTCGATGTTTTCGGTGCCGGAGTAGCCGTAGGAATCGCTGATGTG
>JAQXLO010000046.1 GCA_029012165.1 Oscillospiraceae bacterium
GGTGCCTCCGACCCCGATCTGCTGGAAAACCACCGGATTCTCAACGATCTGGCACACAGCATGGACAAGACCCGCCTGACCACCATGGCCTGCCTGTCCATGTGCTCCCCCGACGAGGAATATGTCCACATTCCCGACGTGGTGAGCTACAACCACTACTTCGGCTGGTACGGCGGCACCACCGACATGAACGGCCCCTGGTTTGACGATTTCCACGCCAAGTACCCCAACACCCCCATCGGCTGCTCCGAATATGGCGCCGAGGCCCTGAACTGGCACACCTCCGACCCCAAGCAGGGGGACTATACCGAGGAGTATCAGGCGCACTACCACGAAGAGCTCATCAAAACATTCATACCAAGAAAATATATTTGGGCAACGCACCTGTGGAATATGTTCGACTTTGCCGCCGATGCCCGGGCTGAGGGCGGCGAAAACGGC
Organism: Oscillospiraceae bacterium; assembly: GCA_029012165.1. Classification (GTDB taxonomy): domain Bacteria; phylum Bacillota; class Clostridia; order Oscillospirales; family Acutalibacteraceae; genus UBA1425. The sequence continues at coordinate 442 of JAQXLO010000046.1, forward strand.
ATGAACCACAAGGGGCTGGTCACTTTCGACAGACAGTATAAAAAGGACGCTTTCTACGCCTACAAGGCGTGGTGGTCGCAGGAGCCTGTACTGCACATCTGCTCAAAGCGGTATGTGGACAGAGTGGAGGACGTGACCCGGGTGACCGTCTACTCCAACCAGTCCGAAGTGGAACTGTTCGCCAACGGGGAAAGCGTCGGCAAACAGACAAAGGGCGAGTACCCGTTCTTCTATTTTGAAGTCAAAAACGTGGGCGAGACTACCCTCACCGCCAAGGCGGGCGACCTCACCGACACGGCGAACATCCGCAAGGTGGACACGTTCAACACGGACTACGCCATGAAGGAGGAGGGCGCCGTTCTCAACTGGTTCGAGATCGAAGCGCCGGCGGGATACTTGTCCGTCAACGACACCATTGGCGAAATCTGCGCCACCTTCGGCGGCAAGCTTGCCCTGCTGGGCATGGTACCAATGCTGAAGAAAGCGCTTTCCGGCGGCGAACAAAAGCCGAAAGAAAAGAAAGAAAAAAAGGGCATGGACGTCATGGGAATGCCGCTCAATGCCCAGTCCATTCAAACGGTGTGGGGCATGGCCAAGGGCTTCCCGGTGAAGCGGGTGTTCATGATGCTCGGCGGCGGCAAAGTGCCGAAAGAAAATATCCTTGCGCTGAACAAAAAACTAAACCGGGTCAAAAAGAAACAGCCGGGCAATTAAGACAACCCGCACAAATTCAAGCATTACATTCTTATTGGATTGAGCCTTGAGATAACAACTAATATTTATGACAAAGAGAGGAAACCACTTTTTTCTGTCCGCTCGGAAACTTCTTCTATCCTGTCCCGAATAGGTTTTTCTTGCGGACGGTGCGGGTTTATGCTATGATATTGCCGTCAAAAAGGAGGTTGCCTCATGTCAAAACGCATTCATCTGATCTGCAACGCCCATCTCGATCCCGTCTGGCAATGGGAATGGGAGGAGGGCGCCGCAGAAACTTTATCCACATTCCGTGTTGCCGCACGGTTCTGCGAGGAATACGGCGATTTTGTTTTCAACCACAACGAAGCTTTGCTATACCGCTGGATAGAAGAATTTGAACCGGCTCTGTTCGCCCGCATTCAAAAGCTGGTGCATGAGGGCAAGTGGCACATCATGGGCGGCTGGCACGTTCAGCCGGACTGCAATATGCCCTCCGGCGAGGGCTTCGTGCGGCAGATTCAATTCGGCAGGTCGTACTTCCGGGAAAAATTCGGCGTGGAACCGACCACTGCCATCAACTTCGACCCCTTCGGTCACACACGGGGACTGGTACAGATTCTCCGAAAATCCGGGTTCGACAGCTATCTGTTCGGCAGACCCAGCCCCGGCTTTTTGGAGCTTCCTGCCGATCTGTTCACATGGGTCGGCTACGACGGCTCGGAAATTACCGCCTGCCGCCATTGCCGCTACAACAGCGCCTTGGGCAAAGCGACGGAAAAGATTCGCCGTGTGATGGAGCAGTGTCCCGACGAGGACTTTGAGGTGTGTCTGTGGGGCGTCGGCGATCACGGCGGCGGCCCGTCCGAGCAGGATCTGAACGCCATCGCCGTACTGAAAAAAGAGGCGGAACAAGACGGCATTACGCTGCTGCATTCCACGCCCGAAGCCTACTTCCGTGCCGTGCGGGAAAGCGGGAAGAAACTGCCCCGCTACGAGGGCGATCTGAACCCTTGGTCACCGGGATGCTACACCAGCACGATCCGCGTCAAGCAGAAATACCGTCTGCTGGAGAGTACCTATCTGCTGACCGAGCAGATGGCGGCAGCCGCTTCTTGGGAGGGCAAGATGATCTACCCCCGCAAAGAGCTGGAGGATGCACTGTACGATCTGCTGACGGTGCAGTTCCACGATATGCTTCCCGGCTCCTCCATTCAGCCGGCGGAGGACATGGCGCTGCGGATGCTCGACCACGGGTTGGAAATTCTCTCCCGTGTCAAGGCTCGTGCATTCTTCGCCCTGTCCGCCGGACAAAAGAAGCCGACGCCCGACAAAATTCCGATACTTCTATACAATCCGCACCCATTCCCCATTGAGGGCGACTTTTCGTGCGAGATGATGCTGTGGGATCAAAACTGGGCGGATGAATTTTCCATGCCGCAGGTCTGGCAGGGGGATAACCCGCTGCCGACCCAGTGCGAAAAGGAGCACAGCTCCCTGAATCTCGACTGGCGCAAGCGTGTCGTGTTTCATGCCACGCTCCAGCCCATGCAGATGAACCGCTTTGACTGCAGTTTTACCCGCATTGCGCAAAAGCCCGTTCCCGCCGCCAAGGAGGAGGGCGGCTTCTTCGTGCTGGAAAACGAACGTGTCCGGGCGACAGTCAGCCGGGAAAGCGGATGGCTCACCGGTTACGCCGTGGACGGCAAGGAACTGCTGAACGCCCCCTGCGCCCTGCACGTTGTTGCGGACAACTGCGACCCGTGGGGGATGCGTGTCACCGCCTTCCCCGACCGTATCGGCACATTCCGTCTGCTCACACCCGAAGAAAACGGCGATTTCTGCGGGCTGTCCCATCCGCTTCCCGGTGTGCGCTGTGTGGAAAGCGGCGATGTGCGCACCGTGCTGGAGGCATCCCTCGGCTATGACCGTTCCCGTGCCGTGATTCGCTATACCCTATCCGCACGTTCGCCGGCACTGCAAATCGACATTCGCATCCAGTGGGCGCAGACGCAGAAAATGCTCAAGTTCGGCATTCCCACTTCCCTCGAAACTGCCGACTGTATCGGGGAGGTCGCCTACGGCGAGGAAAAATTCCCGCAGAACGGACGGGAAAACTGTGCGCAGAAATTTGTCCGTATGGACGACGGTCGATATGCCCTTTCCGTCTGCACGGATTCCGTCTACGGAAACAGCGCCGAGGACGGAACCTTATATATGACGCTCCTGCGTTCGGCGGCGTACTGCGCCCATCCCATCGACGAGCGGGAGATCCTTGCACAGGATCGTTACACGCCGCACATGGAGCAGGGAGAACGTTCCTTCACGTTCCGGCTGCTGGGTGGGGATGCGGAAACAGTTCGCACCGACACACCCCGTGAAGCGTGGCGGATGCATCTGCCGCCCATGGCGCTGTCCTTCTACCCGCCGGCAGAGGGTACTGCACCCACACCGCCCTTCACCATCGACGGCGACAAGGTGGAACAAACCGCTTTCAAATACGCCGAAGATGGCAACGGCTATATTCTGCGCCTGTATAACCCGTTCCCACACGATGCCTGCGTCACGCTGAATGCCGAGCGGTTTGCCCTGCATGAAATGCTGACCCTACATCCGTTCGAGGTCAAAACCTACCGCATCACTGCCCGCAGTCTCACGGAATGCGACTTGATCGAACGTACCGCCGCACAGGCACAGCGCAGATGATTTGCGCTTCGCAGTGCAAAATAGTGAAAAAATAGTGAAATAACGCACACAACAGACTTTTTCCGAAAAAAAGCTTTACAAACCGGGCATACTATGTTATACTAACTTTTGCCTGTTTCTCGGTTATGGGAGCAAGCCGCCATGCGGCACACACCTACCCTGTACTGGGAGCTTCGGCAAATATTTCAATGAGGTGAAACACCATGACAGCAGCAGAAAAAACCGCAATCATGCAGGAATATGCGACCCACGAGGGCGACACCGGTTCTCCCGAAGTACAGATCGCCGTCCTGACCAAGCGCATCAACGACCTGACCGAGCACCTGAAGACCCACAAGAAGGATCATCATTCCAGACGCGGTCTTCTCAAGATGGTTGGTCACAGACGTAACCTGCTCGCCTACCTGCAGAAGGTGGACATCGAGCGTTACCGTTCCATCGTTGCAAGACTCGGTCTGCGTAAGTAAGTTTCCAATCACAGGGGTGGCTGTTGCGGTCACCCCTGTCTTACTGTAAAAGGTAAAAACCGTGTTCTGTCTGCGGCTTTAGCAGTGAATCGACGGCTCGAGGGTTCGAGAAGTGGATTTATTGCTAAGTCCGAAACAGGGTGCGGAACAAAATAGAAAAGGAGTTTGTTCAATGTTTTTCAAGGATTTCAAAACCTTCAAGACTGAAATCAACGGTCGTCCCTTCGTTGCCGAAGTCGGCAAGATGGCGCAGCTCGCCGGCGGTTCCGTCCTCGCCCGCTACGGCGAAACAGAGGTGCTCTGCACCGCAACCATGGCGGCAAAGCCCCGTGAAGGCGTAGACTTCTTCCCCCTGTCCGTGGACTTTGAGGAAAAGCTGTATTCCGTGGGTCGCATTCCCGGTTCTTTCCAGCGCCGTGAGGGCAAGGCCAGCGAAAAGGCAACCCTCGCTTCCCGTGTCATCGACCGCCCCATCCGTCCGCTGTTCCCCAAGGATATGCGCAATGACGTCTCCGTCGTCGCTACCGTCATGTCCGTGGATCCCGACTGCTCCCCGGAGATCACCGCCATGCTCGGTGTTTCCATCGCCATCTCCATTTCCGAGATTCCGTGGGACGGTCCCATCTCCGGCGTTTCCGTGGGTCTGTGCAACGGCGAACTGGTCATCAACCCCACCGCAGAGCAGCGTGCGATCTCCGATTTGCAGCTGACGGTCGCTTCCACCAGCGACTTGGTCGCCATGATCGAAGCGGGCGCCAACGAAGTACCCAATGATCAGATGTACGATGCCATCATGTTCGGTCACGCCGAAAACCAGCGCATCGTGGAATTCATCAAGGGTATCCGGGACGAGGTCGGCAAGGAGAAGATCGACTTCCCCTCCAACGATCCCGACCCCGAAATGTACGAGGCGATCAAGGAATTTGCCATCGAGGACGTTCGTGCCGCCCTCGATACCGACGACAAACGTGTGCGTGACGAGCGACTGAAGCCCGTCTACGCCGCCGTGCATGAAAAGTTTGACGAAATCTATCCCGATCAGGAATTCATGATCGAGGACTGCCTGTATAAGCTGCAAAAGTACGTTGTCCGCCGCTGGCTGCTGGACGACAACAAGCGTGTGGACGGCCGTGGCATCAACGAGATCCGTCCCCTGAATGCCGAGGTCGATCTGCTGTCCCGTGTACATGGCTCCGGTATGTTCACCAGAGGGCAGACACAGGTTTTGACCGTCGCCACCCTCGGTCCCATCAGTGATTCCCAGCTGCTGGACGGCATCGACAGCGAGACCAGCAAGCGCTATATGCATCACTACAACTTCCCCTCCTACTCCGTCGGCGAAACAAAGCCCTCCAGAGGCCCCGGTCGCCGTGAGATCGGTCACGGTGCGCTGGCTGAACGTGCCCTTCTGCCCGTGATTCCCTCCGTGGAGGAGTTCCCCTACTGCATCCGTCTGGTGTCCGAGGTTCTGTCCTCCAACGGCTCCACTTCGCAGGGCTCCGTCTGCGGCTCCACGCTGGCGCTGATGGCTGCCGGTGTGCCCATCAAGGCGCCCGTCGCCGGCATCTCCTGCGGTCTGATCACCGAGGGCGACCGCTTTATGACCATGGTCGATATTCAGGGTCTGGAGGATTTCTTCGGCGATATGGACTTCAAGGTCGCCGGTACCAAAAAGGGTATCACCGCCATTCAGATGGATCTGAAGGTGCACGGTCTGACCCCCGCCATCATTCGTGAGGCGCTGGACAAGACCTACACCGCCCGCTGCTATATTCTGGACGAGATCATGCTGCCCGTGATCGCCGAGCCTCGTGCAGAGCTTTCCAAGTATGCACCCAAGATGCTCACCACCAAGATCTCGCCCGACAAGATCGGCGACGTTATCGGCAAGCAGGGCAAGGTCATCCAGAAGATCTGCGCAGAGTGCGAGTGTAAGGTGGACGTGGAAGAGGACGGCTCCGTCTTTATCAGCGCCATTGATCTGGACAACGCCAAGCGTGCCCTCGCCATCATCGAGACCATCGCCAAGGATCCCGAACCCGGTTCGTTCTATAAGGGCGTCGTCACCCGCATCATGGACTTCGGTGCCTTTGTGGAAATCGCTCCCGGCAAGGAAGGACTTGTTCACATCAGCCGTCTGGATGTCAAGCGTGTCGGCAAAGTGGAGGACGTGGTCGCCGTCGGCGATGAAGTGATCGTCAAGGTCACGGAGATCGACGATCAGGGCAGACTGAACCTCTCCCGCCGTGATGCGCTCATCGAGCTGGAAGGCATGACCCCCGAAAACGACATCAGCGAGGAGCAGAGACCGCCCCGCCGTCCCCGCCGTGAAGGCGGTCACGACAGAAACCGTGGTCCCCGCCGTGACAACAGAAAATAAAATCCGCATATCACGAAACCGGCAAGGAGTTTTCCCTGCCGGTTTTGCTTGTTTGGTTTATCACGGATTTTTGTGGGATTAAAAAGTTTCGGTCAAGCCTTTTTAAAGGCTTGCGGATTCCAAAGGCGGCGCCTTTGGTCGCCGACCGCAGTCGGCGAAATCCTAACAATACCAAAAGCGCAGGAGGGGAGCCAAAACAGTCCGGCGGACTGTTTTGGCGTGGGGAACCCTCGCCGGGGGTTCCCCGGTGACCGGCACAAATCCCACAATTTTCCGTGAAGATTGATTTGTTTTGAATACTGGTTTTCTTTTTTCAGAAATTTCACAAAAAGGTGTACTTTTTAAAATGAATGTGATATAATGAAGAAGGTCTTTTATTGTTAAAGATTTTGTATATGTAAGAATGGTGTTTTTAAGGTAGAAAATATCGAATGCTGTGTTGCTGTGGTCGGATTGTATGTTTCGTTGGCCTGCCAGCGCAGCGGAAAGGCGAGATCAATCATGAAGAAATCCACAAAAATCGTGATCATCAGCTTGATTGCAGCTATTGTGATTGCCGCAGCGGCGATCGTGACTGTTTTGGTGCTCCGAAAGTCTCCAACACCGGCGCAGACAAGTACGGAAACTGTAAACGAATACGATAACGAAACCGTGCAATTCGGCTCATACCCGCAGAGCAAGGTTACGGATGAAAAGCTGATTAAAAAACTGAATTCTTTAGATCTGGATTGGAAATCCTATGACTACTATTCTTCAGATGAAGGCGGAAACTATGTCCAAGGGGATTTCATGCGATTCGCCGATGTGACCATGGATGGAGAACGGTATCGAGCCGTTACAATGGATTCCCAACGCGGTTCTGAGGAGCACGAATATCTTTGTGATACGACATATTGGTTTCGGTATGAACCGCTGACATGGCGTGTATTGGATGCGGAAACAGGGTTATTGTTGTGCGATAAAATAATTGATTGTCAGACTTTTTCAGATGTGAGTTATGATGAAGACGTTTCAGCGCCGGACGAAGAGATTGCAAACTTTGTCTTTTATAACGATGCACAGCATACGCATTATGCAAATGATTACACCGTAAGCGATATTCGTGCTTGGTTGAACAGTACCTTTTTAACTACGGCATTTACTTCGCAGGAGCGTCATGATATTGCTACCACCGATTTGGATAATACGGCGTATCCCAAAAAAGATGGCGAAGGCGATCCGTATGATTTCGATTGCTCTGCGACAGAGGACAAGATTTATTTGCTTTCCTACAAGGATATGCTGAACACGCAGTACGGGTTTGATGAGAATGCGCAGATAGAGGACGATAACCGCACGGCAGAATATACAGATTATGCATTGATCCAAGGCCTTTTTACAATGGATTTGTCCACGTCAACTTGGGTGCTGCGGACAGCCGGACTATACTCACAATCCGTTTGTTATGTTGGACGGTATGGTGAATTGTATG